>NZ_JAGBKN010000019.1:0-53718 GCF_017498075.1 Psychrobacter halodurans | reverse complement strand
TTTTATCTAATTTGTTTCTCAAGGTTCGCTGCGTTGTTACTATGTAATTTACCCTAGTAATGCTTAGCTCGTCCTGATGAGGTGCGTATTATAGAGAGTTTCTGACGGGTGTCAACTGCTTTTTGATAAGTTTTTTAATTAATTTCGACAAACATAAAATAGATTAATGTTTTCAATATGTTAACGAAAAAACTTTTTAGGACGGCGCTGCGACTTAAACCATCATCACTTCATTAGTTATATAGAGGTAGCAAAATTGGCATTATCTATTAGCTATTGAAATCTACTTAACAGATACTTATATAGTCAATCTGATATGAACACGATACAGCGAGATGAAACGTTATTTTTCATAGCATCGGTAATTAGATAACTTTGAAGCATCAAGTGCTGCATCGATACTTAAACAATCACCGTGCTGACGTCGCTTGTCATAACACTTTTGTTACTTTGTATCTATAGTCTCCAACCTAGTGTTGCTAGGCAGTGTTTGCTATAATAGTGGCTTTTATGACACTACCTTGCAATGCTAAAGTGAGCCTTTAGATAAAGTGGCCAAAAGCCTGCTATTAATATCGTCTCAACTTAGTTTTTTGGGTGGTACTTTTCTTAACATATCACAGCAGTTAGATATAATTGATGCGGTCTTACGGTTATATGATTGATGGTTGCAATCATCACTGCCAACGGATCCAAAAAGGTGAATAGATTATGGTAGCGATTACTTTACCAGATGGTAGCGTAAAAAACTTTGAAGGCAATACAACCGTCATGGAAGTGGCGCAGAGTATTGGTGTAGGACTTGCCAAAGCGACGGTCGCTGGGCGCGTTGATGGTCAATTAGTCGATGCACACGATCCGATCACCCATGATGCCAAAGTTGAAATCGTGACGCCAAAAGACGCTGACGGTGTCGATATCATTCGCCACTCCTGCGCCCACTTGTTAGGTCATGCAGTAAAACAGCTCTACCCAGAGGTAAAAATGGTCATCGGACCGGTCATCGAAGATGGTTTTTATTACGACATCTATAGCGAGACGCCGTTTACCCCTGAGCATATGGAAGCCATCGAAAAACGCATGATGCAACTGATCAAACAAGATTATGATGTTATCAAAAAAATGACACCGCGCGATGAAGTCATCAAGATATTCGAAGAGCGTGGCGAAGATTATAAGCTGAAACTGATCAATGATATGCCGGGTGAAGAAGCCTTTGGTCTGTATCACCATCAAGAATATGTCGATATGTGCCGTGGTCCACACGTGCCAAATACGCGCTTCTTAAAAGTATTTAAACTGACCAAAATGTCGGGTGCATACTGGCGCGGTGATGCCAAAAACGAGCAGCTGCAACGTATCTATGGTACAGCGTGGGCTGATAAAAAAGACCTAAAGGCCTATATCCAGCGTATTGAAGAAGCGGAAAAACGCGACCACCGTAAAATTGGTAAAGCGCTCAATCTGTTTCATATGCAAGAGCAAGCGCCGGGCATGGTGTTTTGGCACCCTAATGGCTGGACGATTTATCAAGTGCTTGAGCAATATATGCGCAAAGTCCAACACGATCACGGCTATGAAGAAATTAAAACGCCGCAAATCGTCGATCGTAGCTTGTGGGAGCGCTCAGGCCACTGGGGTAACTATGCCACCAATATGTTTACCACTGCCAGCGAAAACCGTGATTATGCGGTAAAGCCAATGAACTGCCCGTGTCACGTGCAAGTATTTAACCAAGGCCTAAAGTCATATCGTGACCTGCCACTGCGTATGGCAGAGTTTGGCTCGTGTCACCGTAATGAGCCCTCAGGCTCCTTGCATGGTTTGATGCGCGTACGCGGCTTTACGCAAGATGATGCGCATATCTTCTGTACCGCAGCACAAATTCAGCAAGAGGTCGCTGACTTTATTAAACTGACCCTAAAAGTCTACGAAGACTTCGGCTTTGATAACATCATCATGAAGCTCTCCACCCGCCCTGAAAAGCGTGTCGGCTCTGATGAGTCTTGGGATTTTGCCGAAAAAGCTTTGGCCGATGCTCTCGACAGCTCAGGTCTCGATTGGGAATATCTGCCAGGTGAAGGCGCGTTTTATGGCCCCAAAATTGAATTTAGTCTAAAAGACTCTCTAGGCCGCGTCTGGCAGTGCGGTACCATTCAGGTCGACCCCAATATGCCTGAGCGTCTTGATGCAGAGTTTGTCAACGAACAAAACGAGCGTGAAACCCCAATCATGCTACACCGTGCTATTTTAGGATCGTTCGAGCGTTTCATCGGTATTTTGATCGAACACTATGCCGGTTGGATGCCAGTATGGCTTGCACCTAAGCAAGTGGTGGTGATGAATATCACTGACAAGCAAGCAGAGGCTTGTGAAAATGTGGTTAATGAGCTGAAAAACGTCGGTATTCGAGCCGTTAGCGACTTGCGTAACGAAAAGATTGGATTTAAGATACGAGAGAAAACATTAGAACGTATCCCCTATATGCTAGTATTAGGGGATAAAGAGATTGAAACGGGCAGCGTCAATGTCCGGACGCGTGAAGGCGAAAACCTTGGCGTGATGAGTATCTCTGACTTTATGGCATTAGTACAGACCGCTGTCGGTAAAAAAGGCCGACAGACCCCAAAAACAGATGAGGAGTAATACCTATTAAACAGTCCAACCGTTTGAACATCAACGAAGATATCAAAGTCAAAGAAGTCCGACTCGTTAAAGAAGACGGCGAACAAATGGGCGTGGTCGATATCGAAACCGCGATGAAAGCGGCGCGTGATGAAAACTTAGATTTGGTCGAATTGGTTCCTGAAGCAAAACCGCCTGTATGTAAGATCATGGATTACAAGCATTTCTTATATGATCAAAAACAAAAGGCCAAAGAAGCTAAGAAAAACCAAAAGCAGACTCAGCTTAAAGAGATGAAACTACGCCCCAGTACTGAAGAGGCGGATTATCAAGTTAAGCTGCGTAAAATTATCAGCTTTTTGGAAGCTCAAGATAAGGTTAAGATTAGTATTCGTTTCCGTGGACGCGAAATGGCGCACCAAGATATTGGTCGCAAGCAACTTGACCGCATCATTGAAGATACCGCTGATATCTCAAACGTCGAACAATATCCTAAGATGGAAGGTCGTCAGATGGGTATGCTGCTCGGCCCAACTAAGAAAAAGTGATCGACTAACCAGATTGCTATTAGTTAGTGGCGGCTGTCAATCGGCATGCTAATCCGTCGATGTTAGATAATGTCGATATTGATTAATATGGATACTTATACTGTTGACCATCAATATGCTACGGGATATTGATGGTTTTTTTGTATATAGGCTTCCTGCCTCTTTATCATAAGCAGCGATACTGCCTTTATTAGCCATGGCTTTTATCACCTATAGTTTTTATCAGTTATAGCGTTTTAAACGCTGTTTTTGGTATCACAAGCTGACGCTATTTTACAAAACCTCTCTTCTCAAGCTTTTCATTACCAGTTAGTCTAAAGCTCAATGGCTCTGTATTTATTCGCCTTTGTACTTATTCGCCTTTGTACTTATTCGCCTTTGTACTTATTCGCCTTTGTATTTATTCGGCTTTATATAAGACACAGGCTATGACACATACAGGCCGCGACTTGTCTTTTAAATAAAACAATACCCGATATAGTCGACACTACATAAACCGCACGGATGATGTATTACTGATTTTGTCCCTTTAGAGATTATAGGAAACTTTATGCAAGAATTGACGCCACCAGAAAACGCCGCTGCGCCAAGCATTTCACTGACGCCGCCTGAGCCCGTCAAAGAAGTACAAAAAAGTGAAGCCGACCAGATGGTGACTCTCGATAAAAGCCAAATACCAGAGCTCGATGCTAAAGTTGATGCTTTTGTCGATCATGTCATCACCAACTCTGTACATAGCCCTGAGTTTCAGCAAAACGTCCAGTCCATACATAACTTAGGCAATAAAGAGATTCGTGAGTCCGCGCAAGTCTCTAATCGTATGCTCGAGCTGCCAGCAAAGAGCATCAACGACAATCTGTTTGATAACTCCCCTATCGCCAAATCTCTGACAGAGCTGCGTGGTATCGTCGAAGATTTGGACCCTAGCAAAAAAGATTTGACCAGCTCACGCAAGCTGTTTGGCCTTATTCCTTTTGGCAATAAGGTTCAAGATTACTTTCGTCAATACGAGTCAGCGCAGTCACATATCAATGCTGTCGTGACCAGTCTCTATAACGGCAAAGACGAGCTGCTCAAAGACAATGCCATGATCGAGCAAGAAAAAGTCAATATGTGGGAGCTGATGCAATCGATTCGTCAGTACATTTACGTGGGTAAAAAAATCGATGAGCAGTTGGAGCAAAAAGTCTATGCCATCGAGGCGGCTGACCCAGAAAAAGCGCGCATCATCAAAGAAGAGATGCTATTTTATGTGCGCCAAAAAAACACCGACTTTTTGACGCAGTTGGCCGTCAACGTCCAAGGCTATTTGGCGCTTGATACCATTCGCAAAAATAATCTGGAGCTGATCAAAGGTGTCGACCGCGCGACCACGACGACCATCTCAGCGCTCCGCACGGCGGTGGTGGTCGCACAAGCGATGACCAATCAAAAACTGGTACTTGATCAAATCACTGCGCTTAATAAAACTACGAGCAGTTTGATCGAATCGACCTCTGCGATGCTCAAACGCCAATCGGGCGAGATCCATGAGCAGGCGACCAGCAGCAGTATCGAGCTTGATAAACTGCAAAACGCCTTCAATAATGTCTATGATACGATGGACATGATCAGCAATTATAAAATTGAAGCGCTAGAGAACATGAAACAAACGGTCAATACCTTGACCACTGAGGTCGATAAAGCACAAAAGTATCTCGACAAATCCAATCAGACCACGGTGCTAGAGGTCTCAAAGGAATTAGACAGCAAAAAAATCACCGATAAGTCTAGTGCGGTGGATATCGATATTTGATGGTTTTTTTCAGCTGTCTTCTTTAAAAGCAGACAGCTTGTTGCGACTTAATACAGATTAGGCGATTGACGCAAGATATTGCCTCGTCGTTCGTGTTAAGATAGCCCTTATTAATAATTTTAAAAATAGATACGGTAATTTATGAGTTGGAACGATCCAAACGCCTCAAGTGAGGCAAAAAGATATGACAATCCTATCCCTAGTCGCGAGCTGATACTGGGCACGATTAATGAGCATGGCGAAGTCACTCACAAGCAACTGGCGCAGATCTTTGAGATTGAAGACCCAGATCAGTTTGATGCGCTGGGCAATCGCCTAAAAGCCATGGCACGCGACGGTCAAGTAAACCGTGAAGGTCGTCCTTATCGTTATCGGACAGTGACCAAACAAGATGTGGTCACCGGTACTGTGTCGGCGCATCCCAAAGGTTTTGGCTTTGTATTATTAGAAGACATGCCCGATTTGTTTTTGCACGAAAAACAAATGCGCTGGGTATTTAATGGCGATACGGTAGCCGCGATCGGCACCTCAACAGACAATCGCGGTCGCACCGAAGGCCGCATCGTCGATATCATAGAGCGTCGTCAAAACAACTTCATCGGCACGCTAACACGTGATGATGAAGGCTACTGTGTCGAGCTTGGTAGTCCAAACCATCACCAACCCATTACTGTCACTGATGACAACGTACAGGCTCTAAACGCCAAGCAAGGCGCGCCCGTCAAAATAGACATCATCGATTGGCCAAACCAGCACGAGTTTGCTACTGGCAAAATCACTGAAGTCCTCTCCGATGATAACGACCGCGAGCTGATCATCGAAACGACGTTGCTCAATTATGATATTCCATCAGAATTTAGTGATGCGGCTCTCAAGCAAGCCAATGATTACGAAGAGCCTACTGACAAAGACCTAAAGGGCCGTACTGACTTACGTCATTTGCCCTTAGTCACCATCGATGGTGAAGACGCACGCGACTTCGATGATGCGGTATATGCCGAAAAACGCTCAGGTGGTAACTACCGCGTCTTAGTGGCTATTGCAGATGTCAGCTACTACGTCACGCCAAACTCGCCGTTAGATAAAGACGCGTATGAGCGCGGTACGTCAGTATACTTTCCGCATCGTGTGATTCCGATGCTCCCTGAAGTATTGTCGAATGGTCTGTGTTCGCTAAACCCTGATCTTGATCGCCTATGTATGGTGGCTGATATCAAGATATCGCGCGCTGGTAAAATCACAGGCTATGATTTTTATCCAGGTGTGATGCACTCACAAGCACGCTTGACGTACAACCAAGTCAACGCGTATTTCGACAATCCAAAAGACAAAAGCGTGCCTGATTCTTTGACAGGCAATAAAGACGTCAAAAAATCAATTGATACACTGCATCAACTCTACGAGCTGCTTTTGAAAAAACGCGAAGAGCGCCATGCGATGGAGTTTGAGACAGTAGAGACCTACATTAAGTTTGATGAAAAAGGTGGCATCGAAGCAATATTGCCACGTACGCGCGGCGATGCGCAAAAGCTGATCGAAGAATGTATGCTACTGGCCAATACTTGTGCGGCAAACTTTGCTCTCAAGCATGAACTGCCTGTCTTGTATCGTAACCACGATCAGCCAGATAGCGAAAAATCCATGCGTATCCATGAGTACGCCAAAAACTTTGGTTTGAGCTTCCCAGAAGAAAGCCCAACGCAGGCCGATTATCAGCGTATCATCGAAGCCACCAAAGACAGACCTGATGCCATTAGTATCCATAGCATGCTGCTGCGCTCGATGATGCAGGCCAACTACGCGCCGGACAACATCGGTCACTTTGGCTTGGCGTATGACGAGTACAGTCACTTTACCTCGCCCATCCGCCGTTATCCTGATTTGATGCTACACCGTGCGATCAAGGCAAAAGTCACGGGTAGCAAGCAGCCAGTGATGGATTTTTCACTCGAAGGTGCTGGCACGCAAACCTCAGATACCGAGCGCCGCGCCGAAAAAGCCTCGCGTTTTGTGGAGTCATGGCTCAAATGTCACTACATGAAAGATCATGTCGGTGAAGAGTTCAATGGCGTGGTGACCACCGTGACGAGCTTTGGCTTATTTGTCACCTTAACTGACTTGTATATCGACGGTCTGGTGCATATCTCAAACGTCGGCGATGACTTCTTTGTCTATGATGAGACGCAGCAGCAGCTCATCGGTAAAGACAAAGGCACGCTGTTTGGTCTGGGCGATTTGGTCAAAGTCAAAGTCGCAGGCGTCAATATGGACTTGCTACAAATTGACTTTGATTTACAAGCCAAGCTACAAGCCAGTGAGATGAACCAAACCAAAAAAGACCAAGCTAAAAAACCACCAGCCAAAAAATCACCAGCTAAAAAGAGCAGCAACCGCAAAGGCTCAAGCAAAAAAGGCTAAGCCACATAAGAGGTGGTAGATAAAAAGGTATTGATAAAAAAGGCTAACCCAGTGTTAGCCTTTTTTTGTGCCCGCTACGCTACTGGGCATTAGCCACTTGCGCGACTCGCTGCTGCTCGGCTCGCTGTGCTTGCTCTATCTGTGTGGTGGCATCATCCAAGAGGGCCTTGGGCTGCTGACCTAACGGCTGATTGGCAATATTTTCGCCAGTGTTTGCACCTGTATCTGTCGCAGCAGCCGACTCAGCGCTATTATTGTTTACTAGTACCTCTCTGTGCTTATCACGCTGATGCCCGCTTATCAGATTAAAACCCAATAATGCTACCATGCCCACAAGTGCGAAGATAATCAAATGTTTCATTTGCATAAAAGTGTCTCGTCTCTAGATAGTCATCAAATATCTATTTTGTTGCACTTTTTATGCCGTTTTTTAGGGCGTGTTCGCATTTCAAAAATGATGATAAAAATGAGATAAACTGCCGCTAAACATTGCCACTAAACATTGCCACTAAACATTGCCACTAAACAAGGAAGATAGCACAGATAATCTCGAGATATTAGTCAGCTATTTGGCCCTGTTTGGCCAGATTTAGCCATTTTTCACTCATTTAGGTGGCTATCTATTGAGTTGAGGACAGGCGCTAAGCTGATTATTCTTGCGGGCTATTGTTATTTAGCAAATCAGTCTCATCTGAGTTTTCGGCAATTTCTTGCTCGACCTTTTCCATCAGCTTATCATCGGGGCGGGCATCGAGGACATCGCTGCCACTGCGGCCTTGCAGGATAGTTTTGGCACGGGCTTTTGCTTG
Source organism: Psychrobacter halodurans (assembly GCF_017498075.1). Taxonomy (NCBI): domain Bacteria; kingdom Pseudomonadati; phylum Pseudomonadota; class Gammaproteobacteria; order Moraxellales; family Moraxellaceae; genus Psychrobacter; species Psychrobacter halodurans. The sequence continues at coordinate 45,523 of NZ_JAGBKN010000019.1, read as the reverse complement.
CTCTTTATCTTTATCATCGGTGGAGCTTGGCACTTGATTGCTTGAGGTAGCGCTGGGCACGGTGGTCGTAAGGGTAGCACCCGAGGTGGTGTTGTTTTGTGGCATCTGCTCAAAAGCTTGCTCTAATTTATGGTTAAAACGCAGTCGATAAATGGGCTCAGGTAAGCTAAAGCCTTCATTTTCTAGCGCGTGCTTGGTTTCGCGAATGGCGATACTACGCGCTTTAGAAAAATCGGTCTCGGATTGATCCACCCATACCTGAAACTCTAAAATGATATTTGAGTCGCCGACATTGGTAATGACAGCAATCGCTTTTGGCTCATCTAAGACAAACGCCAACTGGTGTATCGCATCTAGCCCAACCTTAATGGCTGCCAGTGGGTCATCGTTGGCGTCCACACCCAGCTCAAAAGTAAAGCGGCGCTCAGGGTTTTTGGTGTAATTTAGAATAGTACCTTTAAAAACCTCGGCATTCGGAATGCGCAGCTGGTTGCCATCTAAGGTCATCAAAATAGTCGCTCGCGATGTCAGGCGCACGACGATACCCTCTTGCCCATTGATGACAATGTGGTCACGTGCGCGAAACGGCTGCCGGATACTAAGCATGAGTGAGGCAATATAGTTTTCAATCGTGTCTTTGACCGCAAAACCAACCGCGATACCGATCACGCCTGCCCCGCCAAGTAGCGTTCCCAAAACAGTCTCTGCGCCGATCAGACTCAGCGCCAAGATCAGACCAAAAATGATAAAAATGACTTTGATGGTTTGGGCCAGTAGCTCTGCCACAAATGGATTTGGCGTCAGACGTTGCCACATGTTTTTGCGATTAGAGAGCCAGCTGCCAAACCAAGTCACTAAGGCAAATAGCACTATACCGACCAATAGTAGCGGTAGCGCCTTCACTAGATTGGTCACCTGTGCTTTTAGGCCTTGATAGACAGTGGTGACGTTGTCTTGTACATCGAGGGTACGATTGATTCGGTCTTCGACCGTGACCACGTCTGTCAAGCGATTGGTCAAGTTAATGGCTTGCTGCGCCTTTTTTTCATTGGGCGTCTCTCCCGTCAGCGTAACCACCCCTTGCGTCACGCTGACATTGACCGCTTGCAACCCGTCTATTTCTGAAAATATGCCAGTGATACGTTGACGGATATCGTTGTCTTTTTGCGGAGTCGGCGTGGTCTCGATTTGCGCGTTATTGGTGCTCTCACCACTGATGATAGGCGGCGGGTCAGGCTCAGATGATGGCTCTATGATCTCTGGCGTTTCAGCTACGCTGTCAGAGGTAGCAGGTGCTGGCTCGGCATTGTCTTCATCAAGCGCTTCTACATTGTCAACATTGTCACCACTGAGCGCAGCGCTAATGGAGGCAGCGTCTTCAATAGCTGCATGAGCTGGCAGCGAACAAAGCAGCGCCAATAGCAACAGCAGCTGACCGCATATACTGGCCAGACGGCGGATGATGGTGGGCATTTTTTGCGTTAGATAAATCGACATAAGCATCCTTTGCTTGTTGCATCATTGCCAAAACCTCAAGGTCTCATGCAAGCGTGGTCCCTGCCCTTTGTCTTAGCTTAGCAGCTAGGCGTGAGTCTATCTACTATAAAGCAAACATACGGCTATTTGCTTGACGCCGCCGCTATGGCGCAGCAAACAGATAGCCGTAGCGCGTTGCCTATCCTCACCATTGAGCACTAAGCCCAGCAAGTAAGAGCCTAGCGAGTAATTTTTTAGCAAATTTTAGGTAAGCTTAGCTGTCTAGGTATGCTTGAGCAGCACGCAAATCGAGTGTGCCTTCGTAGATGGCACGGCCGGTGATGATACCCTCGATACAGTCGCCATAGGGTTTTAGCAGCTCGATGTCTTTTATGTCGGTCACGCCGCCTGAGGCAATCACAGGCAAGCCACCTTCGCGAGCTAGATTGACTGTCTGTTCGACGTTGACGCCTTGCATCATGCCGTCACGGGCGATGTCGGTATAGACGATTGACGATACGCCTACATCGGCAAAGCGCTTGGCCAGCTCGGTGGCGCGAGTATCGGTGACATTTGCCCAGCCATGGGTCGCCACCATACCGTCTTTGGCATCGATACCCACGATGATATGCCCTGCAAACTCACGGCAAGCCTCAGTAACAAAGTCGGGATCTTCGACTGCTTTGGTGCCGATAATAATATACGTCAAGCCTGCGGTGATGTACTGCTCGATGGTGTTCATATTACGCACACCGCCGCCCAACTGGATAGGCAGGGTTGGGTAAGCCTTGGCGATGTCATTGACCACTTGTCTATGTACTGGTACCCCATCAAACGCCCCGTTTAAGTCCACCAAATGTAAGCGGCGAGCACCTTCTTCTACCCAGCGCGCCGCCATGGCCACAGGATCGTCAGAAAACACCGTATCATCCTCCATACGGCCTTGCTTTAAGCGCACACATTTACCATCTTTTAAATCAATCGCCGGAATAATGACAGGCACAGCACACATAGGACATTCCTTATAACGCACAAATAAAATAAGTAATCAATATATCACTGAATCAATATATCACTGATATCGAAATACCATCTAGACAGCCACTTGATATATCGCTGATGACAGAGCTATACCGCAGAGCGTTTCGAAATCAGTGGCTAACAAAATCAGTCAGAATATAGTATCAGTAAATTCTCTTCGTGTTGGCTCAAATCTGAATAATTCAAACAACAAATAATGCCAAAAACTTAACAATCATAACCATAAGTTTTAGTAGATGGAATCACTGGCAACATTAGGTAAATTCACTTACCGGCTGGCAATTTTAGGTCAATTTAGCGTATAATCCTAGGTAAATTTGTATTTGTTTCTATATGATAGCAACCATGCGCCACACTTTTTTCAGTTAACCATCACTGAAGTGCTCATGGCGGTCAGGATGAATCGAGCAACAGCTAAATGAACCAGTACAATATTGGCTGACAGTTGGCTAAAAGGGTTAACGTAACAATCTTCAATGCCAGTCTGAGAGCAGACTGCGCTGCGCCATTACCCTTGAGACGTCTTTTTATATATCTCCCTTACATCCCTATCATGAGATAACGCCTTAGAAAGTCACTCCTAGATTACCAGCGGCAGATGGTCATACACAGTATGTCTACCAGCGGCAGGGCTAGTGTGGCTTCGACCAGTTTATCTATCTTTGTAGATTACTTGGCTGCGTTTTTATGTCATTGGCTCTGCAACAAAAAGCCAGTTCATAAAGCGACAATCGTGCTGGTTTACAGGTTTTAATTTTCAATGAAACGTATGATGGAGCTGTTTACGATCAATGCAGTCGCTTTTGGCCAACGCCCAAAGTGAGTGCGTTTGGTTTGATGGTTTTAGCATACACCTTGGTAGCCAGTCGCCAACTTTGGTAATTCGAATAAGACATTAACGTGTTGTTAAGGAGTCTAAGGTCAGCGTTAATACTCTTACTAGCAGTGATATTCTTGCGTTGTTTTCAAAGCCTTATGTATCTCTATCCTACTATAGGAATAGCGAGTTGAGGGCTTTATTAAATGACGCAGATGTTCATGCTGCCGATATACCAAACAGGACGTCTGGTATCGTTTTAGACTATGGACTAAGTTTTCGCTTATGATTACCATCAAAAAAGGTTTGGATTTGCCCATCACCGGTGAACCCTCCCGCGAGATATCTGAGCACCAACCAACACATGTAGCAGTCATTGGCTATGATTATGTGGGTATGAAACCCACAATGAATGTCAAAGAAGGTGATGTCGTAGCTAAAGGCCAGCCCGTTTTTGAAGACAAAAAACGTGTTGGTGTTATCTACACTGCCCCTGCTGCTGGTAAAGTCGTCGCGATCAATCGCGGCGAGCGCCGAGTGTTTGAAAGCCTTGTGATTGCGGTCGACCCAAACGGTGAAGAAGTAGACTTCGAGCGCTATGACTCCCAGCAACTTGCTGACCTAGACTCGAAGGTCGTTGAAACCCAACTGCTGGCCTCTGGCGAATGGACTGCGTTTCGTACGCGCCCCTATAGCCGCGCACCAGAAATCGGTGCCCGTCCGCATGCCATCTTTGTCACCGCGATGGATACCAATCCACTTGCGTTTGACCCGATGCTGCTGATCAATGAGGAGCTGCAAGCGTTCAATGACGGTCTCGCAGTATTATCTACCCTCAGCCCTAAGACTTTCGTCTGTCATCATGGTGATGCTAGCCTGACGTCCGTTGCAAAAACCGCGGCAAGCAACGTCACTGAGTATCATAGTTTTGCAGGTAAGCACCCAGCAGGACTGGCCGGCACGCACATTCACTTTTTGCATCCAATCATGCGCGGTGTCACCGTCTGGACGATTGGCTATCAAGACGTGATTGCTATCGGTAAGCTATTTACCACTGGCCGCTTGTATACGCGCCGTATGATTAGCTTGGCAGGCCCTGCAGTCAATACTCCACATCTGATCGCAACCGAACGCGGTGCTGACATCACAGCATTGACCAAAGGCCAACTGGCCGCTGGTGAAAACCGTGTCATCTCAGGCTCAGTGCTGTCAGGACGCAAGGTGTTTAGCAACATCGCTTATCTTGGCCGCTTTCACAACCAAGTCAGCGCCCTACCTGAAGGCCGTGAGCGCCCCGCATTTCACTTCTTTACCGCTGGTAAAAACCGCTTCTCTAAACTGCCGATCTATATCTCGCAGTTTTTTGGTGGTAAAAAATACAACTTCACCACCACCAGTAACGGCTCACCGCGTGCGATGGTACCCATCGGTGTCTATGAAGAAGTCATGCCGCAAGATTATCTGCCAACACAGCTACTACGTGCCTTGATTGTTGAGGACATCGTTAGCGCCGTTGATTTGGGCGCACTCGAATTGGACGAAGAAGATTTGGCATTATGCACCTTCGTCTCTCCTGGCAAATATGAATTCGGTGATATCTTGCGTGATAACTTAACGCGCATTGAGCTGGAGGGCTAACCACGATGAAATTTTTACACAATATGTTCGATCGTATGGAGCCGTCTTTTATCAAGGGTGGCAAACACGAAAAGTACTATGCCATCTTTGAGATGTTCGATACGTTTTTACGTCAGCCAGGTACCACTACCTACGCCTCGTCACACGTGCGCGATGGTATCGATCTAAAACGCATCATGATTACCGTCTGGCTCTGTACTTTCCCTGCGATGTTTTGGGGTATGTACAATATCGGCCACCAAGCATTAACCGCCATCGCTCAGCTAGGCTTGCAGCCTGAAGGCTGGCGCACGGTTATCACCAGCATGGCAGGCTACAACCCAGATAGTATTTGGGCCAGCTTTGTCTATGGGGCCATGCAGTTCTTACCCATTTATATCGTCACCTTCGCGGTTGGTATTCTCTGTGAGATTATCTTTGCCGTGGTGCGCGGACATGAAGTCAACGAAGGTTTCTTTGTGACCTCAGTGCTCTTTGCGCTTTGTCTACCGCCAGATATCCCATTATGGCAAGTCGCCTTGGGTATCATCTTTGGTGTGGTCGTGGCAAAAGAGGTCTTCGGTGGTACGGGTAAAAACTTCCTAAACCCTGCCCTATCAGGTCGTGCCTTCCTCTACTTTGCCTATCCAGCCTATATGTCTGGTGACTCAATCTGGACGGCGGTGGACGGCTTCTCTGGCGCGACACCGCTTGGTCTTGCAGCACTTGGCGTCTCTCCACAAGATTTCGTCGATGTCTATGGCAATGCCATCACTTGGAGTGATGCGTTCTTGGGCAACATGCAAGGCAGTATTGGTGAAGTCTCTACGCTCGCTATCCTCATGGGTGCGGTCGTACTACTGTGGACGCGTATCGCCTCCTGGCGCATCATGGCAGGCTGTGTGGTCGGCCTCATCGCCACCTCGCTGGTCTTTAACATGATCGGCTCAGAAGACAATCTGATGATGAACTTGCCGTTTTATTGGCATTTGGTCATCGGTGGCTTCGCTTTCGGTGCGGTATTTATGGCAACCGATCCTGTCTCTGCTGCGCATACCAATAAAGGCCGCTGGGCGTATGGCATCTTGATTGGCTTTATGACCGTATTGATTCGCGTCGTCAACCCAGCCTTCCCAGAAGGCATCATGCTGGCCATTTTATTCGCCAACTTATTTGCTCCATTGTTTGATTACTTTGTTACCCAAGCAAACATCAAACGCCAAACTGCTCGGAGGGTTCGTTATGTCCAAGCCCAAAAGTAATAACGCAAAAACCATCAGCGTTGCACTGACACTATGTTTGGTGTGCTCTGTATTGGTCTCGGCAGTTGCTGTGGGTCTAAAACCAGCACAAATCGAAAACGCTCGCTTAGACCGTAACAAAAACATCCTCGTTGCCGCTGGCATGTACAATGCTGAGTCAGATACAGCAAGTGATGTGGCTGAGCGTTTTAAAGATTTTGATGTCGAGATCATCGACCTAAACAAAGGCGACTATCTCGATGATGACGCGCTAAAAGCCGCTGGCATCCCTGATCGCAACGCCTATGACGCCAGTCAAGCAACCAAAAACCAAGCCTTGAGTGAAGACTTAGGCAACAACGATCCTGCTGGTATTGGCCGTAAGCCAAAATATGCCAAAGTCTACGTAAAAAGCGACGACGCTGGCAATCCTGAAATGGTGGTGCTACCGATTCAAGGCTATGGCCTATGGGGCACGATCTACGGTTTCTTAACGCTCGAGAGCGACATGAATACCATCAAAGGTATCAGTTTTTATGAGCATAAAGAAACCCCAGGGCTCGGTGCTCGTATCGAAGAGCCAGAGTGGCGCGCCCAATGGAGTGGCATCCAGTCGTATGACGAAGATGGCAATGTGGCCACTGGTGTGACCAAAGCTGGCACACCAAAAGACAACTGGGTCGATGGCATCAGCGGTGCAACCTTAACGGGTCGCGGTGTCAGCAATATGATTCAGTTTTGGCTGGGTGAGCAAGGCTACAAGCCTTATCTAGATAAGCTGCGCCAAGACAGTGGTCAAACGATTGACAATGCAGACACGCAAGCCAGTCAAGCGACGCTGACAGCTGAACCGAACACCGAACTGGCAGCGCCAGTAGTAAACGGCAAGGAGGCATAACATGGCTGACACCAAAAGTATTTTAACCACGCCTATCTTTGACAATAACCCCATTGCCCTACAGATCCTAGGTATCTGCTCGGCATTGGCAGTCACCACCAGCATGGCCAACGCCATGGTGATGTGTGTGGCCTTGACACTGGTAACGGCGTTTTCGAGCTTTTTTATCTCTATCATCCGTAAGCAAATTCCATCGAGCATCCGTATCATCGTCCAGATGACGATTATTGCCTCGTTGGTTATTTTGGTCGATCAGGTACTAAAAGCGGTGGCTTATGATGTGAGTAAAGGTCTATCGGTCTTCGTTGGTTTGATCATTACCAACTGTATCGTGATGGGCCGTGCCGAAGCCTTTGCCATGAGCAATCCGCCTGTCCCTAGCTTTTTGGATGGGATCGGTAACGGTCTTGGGTATTCAGCGGTATTGTTATTTGTTGCAACCATCCGTGAGCTACTCGGTGCCGGTACCTGGTTTGGTATCACCATCTTGCAGCCTGTCACTGATGGCGGCTGGTATATTCCAAACGGTTTGTTATTACTACCACCGTCAGCGTTCTTTATCATCGGTTTGTTTATCGCCATCGTGCGTATCTGGAAACCAGAACAAGTTGAAGACGCTGAGTTTGTCATGAAGCCGCAATCTAAAGGCATGGTACATGGAGGCGGTCACTAATGGGACACTATGTTAGTTTATTTATAACCTCAGTCTTTATCGAGAATATGGCGCTGGCCTATTTCTTAGGTATGTGTACCTTTTTGGCAGTGTCCAAAAAAGTCTCAACGGCCATAGGCCTTGGGGTCGCGGTCATTGTCGTGATGGCCATTACCGTACCGCTAAACAATCTGTTGTTTCAGTTTATCCTAAAAAGTGGGGCGCTGGCATGGGCAGGTTTTCCTGATATTGACCTAAGCTTCTTAGGCCTACTCAGTTATATCGGTCTGATTGCTGCGACCGTACAGATTCTAGAGATGTTCTTAGATAAGTTCGTTCCAAGCTTGTACAACGCGCTTGGGGTGTTCTTACCGCTGATTACTGTCAACTGTGCCATCTTGGGTGGTGTTCTGTTTATGGTGGAGCGTGACTACAACTTTAGCGAATCGGTCGTATATGGCGTGGGCGCAGGTTTTGGTTGGGCATTGGCGATTACCGCATTGGCTGGCATCCGTGAAAAGCTCAAATACTCAGACATCCCAGCACCGCTGCGTGGTCTTGGTATTACCTTTATCACGGTTGGTCTGATGTCACTTGGCTTTATGTCTTTTGGCGGTATGTCAATCTAAACCGCTACGCTGAAAAGCCTAGTTAGCGATTTGACCTATTTAATTCATTTATTCGGTAGGGGTAGCAGTAGACGCTGGGCGTCCTGTTACTCCCCTACTCCATAGATTAAGGATACATATCATGGATTATGCTACGGCGATTGGTGGCGTTGCTATGTTTACCTTGATCATCATGGGCCTTGTCGCCATTATTTTGGCGGCGCGCTCAAGACTGGTCAGTTCAGGTGATGTTACCATCCATATCAATGATAATCCCGATAATGACGTTGTGACACCAGCGGGCGGTAAGCTACTGCAAACCCTAGCAAGCGAAGGTATTTTCTTATCTTCAGCTTGTGGTGGCGGTGGTACGTGCGCGCAGTGTCGTTGCCGCGTTATTGAAGGTGGCGGTTCTATCCTGCCCACCGAAGAAGGCTATTTTACACAAGGCGAGATTCGCAATCACATGCGCTTAGCCTGTCAGGTAGCTGTCAAGCAAGACATGAAAATTGAGATCGACCCTGAGTTTTTTGATGTGCAAAAATGGGAATGTGAAGTTGTCTCTAACGATAACGTGGCAACCTTTATCAAAGAGCTGGTACTTAAGATTCCAGAAGGCGAGGAAGTCAACTTCCGCGCTGGTGGCTATGTACAGCTAGAAGCGCCGCCGCATGAAGTACATTACAAAGATTTTGATATCGGCGAAGAGTACCGTGAAGACTGGGAAAAGTTCGGCGTCTTCAAATACGTCTCAAAAGTTGATGAGCCTGTTATTCGTGCGTACTCGATGGCCAACTACCCAGAAGAAAAAGGCATCATTAAGTTTAACATCCGTATCGCCAGTCCACCGCCGCGTGGTCCTGAAGGTATCCCGCCGGGCAAGATGTCGTCTTGGGTATTTAGCCTAAAACCTGGGGACAAGGTGACGGTATCAGGCCCGTATGGTGAGTTCTTTGCCAAAGATACCGAAGCTGAGATGATCTTCGTCGGCGGCGGTGCTGGTATGGCACCAATGCGCTCGCATATCTTCGATCAGCTAAAACGTCTGAACTCTAAGCGTAAGATTAGCTTTTGGTACGGTGCGCGCTCGATTCGTGAAATGTTCTATGTCGAAGACTACGATCAGCTCGAAGAAGAGTTCGATAACTTTGAGTGGCATGTGGCACTATCTGATCCATTACCAGAAGATAACTGGGATGGTCCGACCGGCTTTATCCATAATGTCCTGCTTGAAAATTACCTAAAAGACCATCCAAACCCAGAAGACTGTGAATACTACATGTGCGGGCCACCGATGATGAACGCGGCGGTAATCGACATGCTCCATAGTTTGGGCGTGGAGGATGAAAACATCTTACTTGATGACTTCGGTGGTTAAGTAAAAAAGCAACACTAAAAGCGATATTAAAAAAAGAGTCTCAAGCGAGGCTCTTTTTTTTGTCAAAAAATTGACCGCTAAGAAAAACACTGACTTAAAACTTGAACTGTAACCTGAGGCAACGCTATTGGCCTTATAAGTGATAAGGGGTGTAAAATAGGAGAGGTTTAGCGCCGTTATTCGTTGACGCTCCATTCACCCCTTTGCTTTATCAAGCTGTGATGACTCATATGACAAATGTAACCTCATTTTTTGCCGCGTTTTTTGCCGCGTCTCAATCCATACGCCCGACCTTACTGACGATGACCACGGTAGCCACTGTAATGAGCCTCAGTGCCTGCCAGCAGCTCCCTGACTATGACTATCTAAGCGGTGAAACGATGGGCACCAGCTATCATATTAGCTATCAGTTACCAGCAGGGGCGGATGAAGCGGCCATACAAGCAGCCATTGATCAGCGGCTGCGACAGATCAATGACAGCATGTCGACCTATCAATCTGACTCTACCATCTCTAAGTTCAACCAGCTGGGAAAAGACACGCCCATAGCGATCGATGCCGACTTTGCGCATGTGCTTGAGGTATCGCGCACCGTCTATCAGCAGTCCGGCGGTGCCTTTGATCCGACAGTGATGCCCTTGGTAGAGACGTGGGGGTTTGGTAGTACCATGACCGTCGAGCGCTTACAAAGTCCGCCCACTGCACTCGAGATCGCTCAAGCAAAAGCCTTGGTCGATTTTGATAGTATCGTACAAGAACAGCAAAACATCTACAAAACCAAAGAAGGCGTGGGGCTGGATTTTTCTGCGGTGGCAAAAGGCTATGGCGTCGATGTCATCGCTGATGTGCTCAAAGACGACTATCAAATCAAAAACTATATGGTGGAGATAGGCGGCGAGATTGCGACCTCTGGTGTCAACAAACAAAAACAGCCTTGGCAAATCGCTATCGACGCCCCTATCGAAGACAGCACTGTCAGTGAGCGCGAGACCATATCAGCGATTCGCCAACCCATCAGCACGGCCAATCAAATGCATCTGGCGACCTCTGGCAACTACCGCAACTCTGTAGTGTTCGATGGCGAGCGCTATAGCCATACCATCGACCCCACCACTGGCATTCCCATCGCGGGCGGCGCGCCTTCTGTCACTGTCGCCGCAGAGTCTGTGGCGCTGGCCGATGCGTGGGCAACGGCGCTGACTGCCATGCCGTATCAGCAAGCGCTAGACGTCGCTCAAAAACAAAACCTAGCGGCGATGTTTGTGGTATTAGCCGATACCGATCGTGATAGTGATAAAAAAACCACTAAAAACACTGACAATATTGGGAAATGGCAAGTGGTACAGACACCAGCGATGCAAGCATTACGCGCCGACAAACCCTTGTAAACTGCCAGTTGCATGCGCCAAACATCTTGATACGCTCAAGCGGCACCTGCAAAAATCTGCTATACTATAAAGGTGTTGTCTTTATAGATGACAGCCCTATTTTTAATACGAGGTTTCCTCTATGTTTACTCAATTGCTCCCCATGCTTGCGATTACCTTTACCGTATTTGTGCTATTTTTTGTCTTTATGGGTATTGGATATATGGTGAAAAAAAAGCCCCTAAAAGGCTCTTGCGGCGGGGTGGCCAAACTGATGGGCGACGAGCATTGCTCATTTTGTGGCAATGACCCAAATAAGTGCGACTCACTCATCGCCGAGCAGCAAGAAACCGCGCTCAAAGCCGCTCAGTTAGGCAAATCTGTCTAGAGTAGGTATAGATACCACGTTTGTTACCATACGCTGGTAGTATTTAGTCATCAATTGTTCTTATAATAGCGTCAAACTCTACAAAATAGAGTTGGCGCTATTTTTCTTGTGCCATATTCGTTTTGATAGCTTTTATAAGCCGCTGATGTTTTATAAAGCTAGAATCAAACCTTCATCGTTATCATCCATATACTAAGTTTGCCCTGATTGATAGGGCAGCAAGTTCATATGACAGGCTTTCTGCCTATGTTGTAAAGCTCTAACGGCTTTTCTAACTCATCGTTTTAATGAGACTTTTCCGGTGTTATTTGATAAGCGGTGCTGCGGCGGCGCTATCTAATGACGTGTTTTTTATTTTATATAATAGTCGTGCTGCCATGTCTACCTCTGCAAATCTGTCTGCTTCTCAAACAAAAGCGTCAAAATCCTCCATCCCGCCATCATCACGCTTTACTTTTTGGCTGGTGCTATGCGCGATCGTATTACTCGCGACCAATATGCGCGCGCCTATCGTGGCACTTGGCTCTATCGCACCTGTGGTGCAAGAGGCGCTCGGTATCTCTGAGACTGAGCTTGGCTGGCTGGGCGCAGTGCCGATGCTGACTTTTGCCTTGGGCGCGCTTATCTCGCCTGCCATCGGTAAGCGCTTTGGGCTTGAGAATACCTTGATTGCGATGATTGCCCTGCTAACGATTGGCATGGTCATCCGCTCGGTAATTCCGACTTGGATTGGCTTTTTGAGCGGGACGGTATTACTGACGCTGGCCATTGGTTTTGCCAATACCTTGGCCGCGCCTGTCATCAAACAGCGCACGCCCAATCACATACCGCTAGTGACAGGCTGCTTTAGCTTGACCTTGACCGTCGCTGCAGGCATCGTCGCCGGCGTGGTGCTGCCGTTATCTGAGCAGTTTGGTTGGCAATGGGCGCTTGGCGGTTGGGCGCTTTTGGGCTTTTTTGCCTTGGTTTTGTGGGTGTTTTTGCGGGTGCGGCTAGGCTCATCGACACGGGTGGTGGCGCCGCTCGCTACCGGCTCATCAGACATTTCGGTATGGCGCTCAGCATTTGCTTGGCAGATTGCGGTGTTTATGGGTCTGCAGTCTTTGTTGTTTTATACCGTTGCCAGTTTTTTACCATCGATTTGGCTCAGTAAGGGGCTGTCTGCGGTGAGTGCTGGACAAATGGGATCGGTGTTTCAGTTTATGGCACCGGTGGCGATTTTGAGCCTGACGTGGCTGGTCAATCGCGGTCGACCGATTCAGGCACTGGCCGTCTTTGCCGCCGCCTTAAACGTGTTTGGTGTACTGGGCATCATGTACCTATCGACCGACCTTGCTTGGCTGTGGTCTGGGCTCATGGGCATGGGCTGTTCGGCGATTTTTACCTTAAGTATGATGCTGTTTTCGATGCGCACTTATACCGCCAACCAATCCAGTGAGCTGTCTGGTATGGCGCAGGCGGTGGGGTATCTGCTGGCGTTTTTTGGTCCGCTTGGTACTGGCTGGATCCATGATGCCACAGGCAGCTGGGACCTGGCGCTGTTTATGCTGCTGATCTTGATGATCATCAACGTCGTGATGGCGTGGCTGGTCAGTCGCCCAATCATGGTCGATGGTAAGCACGCTTAACATCGGCTTAACCCTAAATCACGGTAACCTTATCATAATATTGGTCGCAATCTTATTTTGCTACACTGGTTTGATTGCTTATAGGACAGACTACGTATTATGAAACCATCTTCTCGTTTGACTTCGCACCTATCGGTGGCGGCCCTCTCAGCCATGGTGATGGCCGCCACTGGTTGTCAAAAATCGCCTGATAATGCTGATACCACGCCAGCCGACAGCATACAATCAACCCCGCCTATCAGCCAAACTACTCAACCCAGCCAGACTGCCGACACATCATCCACCTCACGGTTGGATGAGCAGCAAGCAGCGCTGACAATCTTGGCGCTGGGCGACTCCTTGACCGAAGGCTTGGGCGTGTCGCCTGAAGATAACTACCCTGCCCAACTAGAAGCTCAGTTAAAACAGATGGGCTATCCCAATATCACTGTCGTCAATTCCGGCTTGAGCGGCGAGACCAGCACAGGGCTGGTCAATCGCTTGGATTGGGTGCTACAGACCAAACCTGATATCACCATACTGACCATCGGTGCCAACGATGCCATGCGCGGTATAGAAGTCGCCACTATCGAAAATAACATCCGTACCGCCATCAAACGCTTGCAAGCAGGTGGCAGCGAAGTCATCTTGGGCGGTATGCAGATTTATGACAATCTTGGCGCAGACTACGTAGAGTCGTTTGCCGCGATTTATCCGCGCATCGCCGAAGACACGGGGGTTACGCTGATTCCGTTCTTTTTGGACGGGGTGGGCGGTGATGCCGCCCTCAACCAAGCGGATGCCATTCACCCGACTAAAGAGGGCTATCGCATGATCGTTAATGAAAATGTTTTGCCAGTGCTCACGCCCAAGCTAGAAAAAATAGTCGAAAGTGAGCGTAATTAAAGGCGCTTATCTGTAGCTGCTTCACTTCGATGCCTTATGGCCTTAAACCAACCAACCGGAACTGTCCCATGACCGCCACACTTACCAGTAACGCCATACTCAGTGCCGCGCATTTACATAAAACCGTGCAAGTCGGTGAGCAATCACTGGCCATCATCAAAGACGTCAGCATCCATGTCGATGCCGGCGAATTTGTGGTGATTATGGGCAAATCAGGCTCAGGTAAATCCACCTTACTGGGTCTACTGGCCGCGCTAGATTATCCCGATAGTGGTTCGGTTACGCTGGCTGGACAAACGCTAAGCGCGCTTGATGAAGATGCGCTAGCGGTGATTCGTCAGCGCGAGATGGGCTTTGTCTTTCAGGCGTTTCATCTACTGCCGACCTTGAGTGTGTGCGAAAATATCGCTTTTCCGCTAGATATCGCGCGGCGTGCTGATCCTGCGCGGGTCGATGCCTTAATCGAAGCAGTCGGGCTCGGCCATCGACGTGATAGCTTACCCAGTCAACTATCCGGCGGTGAGCAGCAGCGCACAGCGGTGGCGCGCGCGCTGGTCGCCCAGCCAAAAATTGTCTTTGCCGATGAGCCGACAGGCAACTTGGATGAGCAAAACGCCGAGCAGGTCATGCAGCTATTGCTAGATTTGCGTGCGCAGACAGGCTCGGCGCTGGTCGTCGTGACGCATGATCCAGCACTCGCTGACATGGCCGATCGAGTCATCACCATGCATGACGGTATGATAGATGGGTCAAACGCTGATGAAAAATAAACCAAGCGCTGCTACAACTCAGTCTGCTACAACCCAGCCTCATGGCCTGATAGGTCCGCTGTTTACTCGCACGTTAGGCGCGCAAGCCCTCACCCGTAGCTGGTGGCGACGCTGGGTGTATCCGGTATTGTTTTTACTGACGCTGACGCTATCGCTGGCCACTTATCTGACTCTGGACTCTATCCAGCAGTCCGTCGATCGCTACATCACTGATAATCAGCGAGCGCTGGTCGGCGGCGATCTGATACTCAACAGCAAACAAGACTGGCCAAGCGAGGTCATGGCACAAGTCAACACCCTGCCTGCCAGCCAAGTCGTCTACGACCATCAGTTTAGTGCGATGGTGGTGAGCGCAGAGCAGACATTGCTGACGCAGCTCAAAGCCGTCTCTCCTGCTTATCCATTATATGGCGACGTCGAGCTGGCCTCTGAACAGCCGCTGTGGCAACAGCTGACAGCCGATAGCATCATCGTCGCGCCAGAGGTGCTAAATGGTCTTGGCGCTACCGTCGGCGATGTCGTCACCATCGGTGATGGACGCTTTACCATCCGTGATGTACTGACCAAAGAGCCAGATCGCCCTTTAAGTGCCTTTGGCTTTGGCGGGCGGGTCTTGATGCAGCAACAAGCGCTGGCAGCCACCAACCTATTGGGGCAGCGCAGCCGTGTCAACTACCGTATCGAGATGGCAGGAGATGCCGAGACAATAGCGGCGCAGCACGCAACGCTTGCGCAGCTACTCGTAAGCCATCCTGATATCGAGCTGTCTGACGCTCAGTCAGCGGATACGTCTGTCTCACGTATCTCTGATAATGTCTTGATGTTTTTAAAGCTATTGGTCATCGCCGTCCTCCTGCTCTCGGCGGTGGCGATGTATGGGGTGATTAGTGCCTTTGTCAGCAAAGAGCAGCCAAACAACGCCATTCGCCTCGCCTTAGGTGAGCCGCTTGCCTCGCTCAAACGCAGCTACTACCAGTTACTACTTACGACCACCGTCATCGCTTGTATCGCAGCGAGTATCCTTGGTGCCGGCTTACTACAGGTCAGTCAGCCCTACCTTGGCGCTATCTTACCTGCCGATGTGGCGCTAGCGATCAACCCCATTAGCATCCTAAAAACCATCATCATCGCGCTGCTCTTGAGCTTTGTCATCGCCCAGCGCGGTTTACGCCCGCTGAACCACACCAAACCTGCCACCTTGCTCAATCAAGGCGCAAGTCAGTCCAATCAAAACCTGCCATGGTATCGACGCCTGCCTATACTATGGTACGGGCTGATGCTAACAAGTCTGTATGTGTTTTTTGCTTATGAAGTGGGCTCGTGGCTACTGGGCGCGCAGCTGCTGATCGGCCTGATTGGCTTTGTCGCGATATTTTGGCTGCTTGCTCGTGGCTGGCTATATCTCTTGGCACAACTGGCCTCGCGCCGTCGTATCAGCTGGATGCAGCGTATCGCCATTCATAATTTGGCGCGCAAAGGCAACCAATCGGCGCTGTTTTTTGTCACCTTATCGCTGTCGGTCGCCGTCCTAACACTTATCACCACGCTTAATCACAGTATCAACGAGCAGTTTATCAACACCTACCCTGCAGACGCGCCCAATATATTTTTGCTCGATGTGCAAAGCGCGCAGCATGAGGCGATCGGCACCATTATCGATGCGCCAGTGAGCTACTACCCAGTCATTCGGGCGCGGGTGGTGGCAGCAGGCGGCGTGCCTGTACAAGATATCGAGCCTACAGAAGGTTTTGATGATCCGGCGCGAGTGTTTAATTTAAGCTACGCCGACACGGTGATGGATACTGAGTTCATCACTGATTCTCTAGAAAAAAACGCGCTCTATGCGCCTATCACCACCGATCATACCGATAATAACAACGCCGCGCAGACCATAGCGCCCCTATCTATCTTGGATACGGCCGCCAGTTTGCTCAATGTCAACATGGGCGACGAGATCATTTTTAATATCCAAGGGATCAAAATCGTCGGGCAAATCACCAGTATCCGCTCGCGCTTCGAGCGTGGCCCGAGTCCGTATTTTTATTTTTTGTTTGAGCCATCGGTGCTGTCCAGCGCGCCGCAAATCCAGTTTGCCACCGCGCATATCCCTGAGGACCGTATCGCCGAGGTACAAGGTCAGGTGGTACGCAAGTTCCCTGCTGTCACCACCATTGACGGTACCGCTATCGCCGAGCAAGTCCAAGATTTGGTCGTGCAAATGAGCCGCTTGGTCTATGTCTTCACCCTACTGGCACTGCTAACAGGCGTCATGGTATTGATCAGCTCGCTGCTGTCCACCTCACAGGACCGTATGACCGAGAGCGCCTCATTTCGCCTGCTGGGGATGCAAAAGCGCGATTTATATATGCTCAATATCTTAGAGCTTGGCGTGCTTGGGATTAGTGCGGCGACATTTGCGGTGGTTATCGCCAGCGTTGGCGCGTGGTTTGCGATTACCCAATGGTTTGACTTACGCTATAGTGTGCCGTGGATGAGCTTAAGCATTGGCGGTGCAGCATTAGTTGCCTTGTTATTTGGTATTGCGATCATTTATGTACGCTTGGTGATTGGACGCGGGATTATGGCTCGAGTGCGGGCGATGGTTTGAGAAGCGTTAAAAAACTGTATTCAATTTTAGCTTTGCAAGAATTCCGCCTCAAATCCCTGAATTCCTAAACCCTCAAACCAAAACGCACACTATGGATATAGTGGGCGTTTTTTACTTACCGCACAATTATATAAACCAATATCAGCCGCGCAGATTGCTTATTTTATAGAAACCTTTTGCTATACTAGCCTAACTTTATCGATTAAATTCTCCCTTACGCTTCTCTAAAACAGCACGGTAACCTTATGAAATTCTCCAAGTTTGGTCAGAAATTTACCCAGCCGACGGGCATCTCTCAGCTTATGGACGATCTAGGCGATGCGCTCAAAAGCGATCAGCCAGTCAATATGCTCGGTGGTGGCAATCCGGCGCGGATCGATGCGGTCAACGAGCTGTTTTTGCAGACGTATCGAGAGCTTGGCAATGATAACGATACAGGCGAAGCAAATAGTACCTCAATCATCAGTATGGCCAATTACTCCAATCCGCAAGGCGATGCCGCCTTTATCGAGGCGTTGGTGGGGTTTTTTAATCGCCATTATGATTGGAATCTCACGGCGGACAATATCGCGCTGACCAATGGCTCACAAAATGCGTTTTTCTTTTTGTTTAATTTGTTTGGCGGCGCTTTCGTTGACGAAAAAAACGCGTCTAGCGATAAATCCATTTTATTGCCGCTGACGCCTGAATATATCGGCTATAGTGACGTGCATATAGAGGGTCAGCACTTTACCGCTGTATTGCCGCATATTGAAGAAGTGACGCATGAGGGCGAAGAAGGCTTCTTTAAATATCGCGTGGATTTTGAGGCGTTAGAGAGCTTGCCTGCGCTGACCGAAGGCCGTATTGGCGCGATTTGCTGCTCACGCCCGACCAACCCAACCGGTAACGTCTTGACCGATGAAGAGATGTCGCGCTTGGCCAAGATTGCGCGTCGCTATGAGGTACCACTGATCATCGATAACGCGTACGGTATGCCCTTCCCCAATATTATTTATTCAGACGTCACGCTCAATTGGGATGACAATACCATTTTGTGTTTTAGCCTGTCCAAGATTGGCTTGCCGGGGGTGCGTACGGGAGTTATCGTGGCCGCGCCTGAGGTCATCGCAGCAGTCAGCGCCATGAATGCGGTGGTGAATCTCTCGCCCACGCGCTTTGGGGCGTCTATCGCCACGCCTCTAGTCGAAAACGATGCGATTAAAGACTTGTCCGATAACGAGATTAAGCCGTTTTATCAGCAGCAAGCACAAACCGCGGTTGCCCTACTAAAGAACGAGCTGGGTGATTATCCATTGATGATTCATAAGCCTGAGGGAGCGATATTCTTTTGGTTGTGGTTTAAGGATTTGCCGATTACCACACTTGAGCTGTACGAGCGCCTAAAAGAAAAAGGCACGCTTATCGTCCCAAGTCAGTATTTCTTCCCTGGTGTCGATGTCAGTGACTATCAACACGCGCATGAGTGTATTCGCATGAGTATCGCGGCGGATGAGGACACGTTGGCCAAAGGCATTGCGGTGATTGGTGAGGTGGTGCGAAAGCTATATGATGAGGCTAAGTAAAACCTGCTCTTTTTGAATGTAAAAAACGGACTAATAAATAGTCCGTTTTTTTTGGATTAAACGCATCAAAACCTGTTAATTAAGCGCGTTTAGCAACGCTTTGGCGCTTATCTTACCAAAGTCATTGGCTGCGAGCGGCCCATCACCTGAGATTAGCTTACGATCTTGATGCGTTTGCCCCGAGGCCAGTTTATTGTCAATGGTAACGCCTAAATCTTCTAACTTATCCGCAAAGTACCACGTTAAATCACCCGGCAAATAACCAATTTTTGGCATTTGCTTGTCCATCGCAGTAGGGAACGCCACCATTTTATAGCCCTTATAGATAAAGTCGCGACTGCCAGCATCGTCTTGATTTGCCTTTTTATCAGAGCGGTCAGGGCTATCCAGATTAGCCGCCAATAACGCCGCTGGTCCATGACAAATCGCTAAGGTAAACAAATCGTTTTTATACGCCCAGCGTAGCAACTCACCAAGGTTTTTATCCTCCGGCAGGCCGAGCATCGCGCCATGACCACCAGGGATAAAAATCGCTGCATAGTCATCACTGGCATCGCTATCAGCCATGTCATTTTTGACAAAATCCGCGATACTTTTTGGACTCTCAAACTTGGACTCGTACTCGCTACAGAGTTGTTTGACGTCGTCATCATCCTCTGGTATCGCCCACTGCTCGACTTTTACAGACTCACCGGTTGGGGTAAATACATCGACATCGAAGCCTGCTTGCTTAAAGTGTAATAACGGCACCATCATCTCTACAGGGTGATTACCGGTCTTAAATTTATTACCGTTTTCCATGGTCATATACTGCTCTTGGGTACAGACCATCATGATTTTTTTATCACCGGTATAGGGGTCGTCGTACTCGGTATGATCGTAGTTGGTCTTGCTCGGCGCGGCTATTTTTAGCGAAGATGTGGAGGGTATAAAAATGCCTGCCTCTGTCTCTTGCGGCTCTAACCCCAAGGTGTCTTTGGCCTTGTCTAACCTGTCTTTGGCTTTGTCTAATAGGTCTTGGATATTCATCGTACTTCCTTTTTTATTACTTATAGTTTTATGACTTGTATTGGCCTCATCAAAAAAGATGACACCTGTAAAGTAGCAAAATAAGGAGACGTGAAATAGACGAGACTTTTTATGTTTCGTAAGCTTTGTAAAGATAAGGCCGCTTATGAGCCTGCAACTGGCACAATTTTTCTGGCGTGCTGTGCCTGCGCCGCTCAAGGCTACGAGAAACCACGTGTCTTCTCGCTGTATCGTTTTTATATCGGATTGACTATAGTGACGGGCGACAGCAAAAGCTAGCCGTCCATTTTTTTATGGCGCTTGAGTAAGGCTTTGGTATGGGGGGTGGGCTGAAATATTTTTAGCCATTTATTGGCCGCATAAAGCACCAAGGGCAGCAGGCAGGTGTTTATCAGGTCGTGTAGGCTGGCTTTGATATCCAAGACTCCCAGCGCAAACACCCCTTTTGGAATGATGATATGGCGATTATCCAGATACTCCCCGAGCAGCGCCACGCTCACCACCACCAGCAGTGCCATAAAAGCTCTGAGATTTTGGTTTTTGATAAGAGGGCGCAGTATCAGTAGGCACAGCAGATAGACACCAACACCGACATAGATGTGCAGCGCATCTTTGGCTAGGCCTGTGACGTCGATGATATTGATTTTAAAGGCGGTAAAATCCACTGGTGTTTTCCGTATATAACAGCAAGCAATAGCTGCGGCCAATAAAAAATGAGCAACGCCGTCGACTCGCCTTTCAAACTGATATCTGTTCAGCGTGACTACTGATGAAAAAGACAGCGTTGTCAGGCTATATATCCCACTCCACAAAGTTTTTTAATAGCTGCAAGCCTGCAGTATGGCTTTTTTCGGGGTGAAACTGGGTGGCAAACAAGTTGTCTTGGATCACGCTGGCACAAAACGGCTGGCCATAGTCGCAGACAGCGGCCACTTGTGCGCTATCGGCAGGCGCGCAGTAATAACTGTGCACAAAATAAAAATACGCATGATCATCGATACCGCGCCACAATGGATGGTGAAAGTCCATACCGCTAACGGTATTCCAGCCCATGTGCGGCACTTTAATCGTCGAACCCTGCTTGTCTGTCCACATGGGATCAAAAGCTTCTACGCTACCGTTTAGGATGCCTAGGCAATTTGTGCCGCCATTTTCTGCCGATTGCTCAAACAGCGCTTGCATACCGACACAAATGGCCATCACGGGTTTGTTAAAGATCGCGTCGCGTACGACATCATCGATACCCGCAGCGGCCATACCAGCCATGCAATCGCGCATGGCACCGACACCGGGGAAGACGATTTTGTCGGCAGCAGCGACGACTTTTGGGTCATTGGTGATAGAGACGTCTGCCCCTACCGCTGACAATGCTTTGCCAGCTGAGTGCAAATTACCCATGCCATAATCTAATAGTGCTACTTTCATAATTCCTCACATACTAACCAATAACGATTAACCGTTGCATAACTATTATATTCGGGTGATTCTTCGCCTATGGTGACAACCTTGAGGTTATTACCATAGATGTCAGCAAAGTTAAATATACACTGACCAAGCCCCGTTCCCGCACAGGTTTCAGTTTCGCTATAACCTTTATTCCAAAATATTGCTTCGTTACCATAGCGGATATCTGAATCATCAGTATCGTTATAATCAATACTATTTAACGGTTGCCAGCCTGCTCTTAGCAGTGAAGTTCTAGCATCGTGATAGCTTAGATCAGTAATAGCAGGCACTTTGCTGTGCTGGATCACTGGACATTGAGCAAAGCCAGTATTGGCGACAACCATTGTAATGACAGCTAATACAAGGGTTGTAGATCGCTGCATTTAAAACGCCTCTTTGGTCGACGGCAAGGTATTTAGCGCGCGCTCATCATATTCACAGGCCATACGCAGGGCGCGAGCAAAGGCTTTAAAGGTCGACTCGATCTGGTGATGGCTGTTTTTGCCTTTAAGATTGTCCAAATGCACGGTCATCCATGAGTGGTTGACAAAGCCATAAAAGAATTCACTAAACAGATCGACATCGAACTTGCCGACATGTGAGCGGGTAAATGGAATATCCATATGCAGACCTGGACGCCCTGAGAGATCGACGACCGCGCGAGTCAATGACTCATCGAGCGGCGCATAAAAATGCCCATAACGACGAATGCCTTTTTTGTCGCCGAGCGCTTTGGCAAATGCCTGCCCAAGGGTGATACCGGTGTCCTCGACGCTGTGATGGTCATCGATATAGGTATCGCCTGTGCATTTTATATCTAAGTCAAACAAGCCATGACGCTTGATTTGATCGATCATATGATCCAAAAACGGCACCCCTGTGTCGACGATGCCTTGACCGGTGCCATCGAGATTGACCGTACATTTGACTTGGGTCTCAGCGGTATTGCGCTCGACGGTGGCGGTGCGCGCTGGACGGCCATGTAGGTTTGGGGTTTGTGGCAGGGATTGTTCAGGGGTATGGGTGGTCGAATTGGCTGTCATGGCTACTCTCTATCAATAAAAGCGGTCAATAAAATGTGCTCAATAAAATAGGACGATAAACGTCCAATAAACACTCGTACGTTGCGAGCGGTGTCAACAAAGTCTGTCAATTACAAAAGATTAAAAAAGACTAAAATATGGCTGGCGCGCATGAGCTAAATGCAGTCTGTCTGCCAGAGACAATACGCGGCCTACCTGCATCATAGCAAACCCTAACCACGACCGCCACGGCCAAGCGCCAAACCACGCACAAAATCTGCACATTCTGCTAAAATAGTGCATTGAGTTTTATCAATCATCAATGCTGTGACGCTGTGATGCCGCGTGCTATCTTGTTTATACCGACCTGACCTTATCACTGTCTATTTATAATATTCCATTTTTGATAGGAACAACTGCCATGCCTTTAGAAGCCATTGCCATCAACCGCTTAGACGCCCCGCTGATCAAAAAACCTGCACGCGACAATGAGCTGGCCGAGCGCTTGGCGGCACTATATGACAGCGATGAGACCCAGCCTAGTGGTGCAGAGGTGCTTCGGCTCGTTGAGCAAGGGTTTAGCCGTGGGCAATATCTATACGTCGGTATGTTTAATGATAAGCCCATCGCTGCGGTGGCTTGCTTCGACGACGGGCAAACCAATGCCAAACGCCTGCAGTACCTCACCGTACATCCAGAAAACCGCAAACGCGCGATTGATGCCAAGTTTATCAAACTGGTCTATGATGCCGAGGTCAAAAAAGGCGTGCGAGAGTTCGTCCCTGCCGATGATGCTATTCATCGTATCATGAGCGAATATGAGCTGCTGCGCGTTAAAGACTAAACCAATCACTTATATCAAGACAAAACCCGATTATTTCGCTTATATTGACGGATATAGAGACTTTTATCACATATAATGCAAAAACCCCTTGACAGCAGCGGCGATATTTAGTTTAATAGCGCCTCAACGAAGACGGCTCGATAGCTCAGTAGGTAGAGCAACGGATTGAAAATCCGTGTGTCGGCAGTTCGATCCTGCCTCGAGCCACCATTCGTTTACTAGATTCTAAAACCCCAAACATTGAGAAATGTTTGGGGTTTTTTTATGGCTAACTTTTATGGATTAATACTCACTTAACGCTGGTATAGCCTATCACGCAATAACAGCTCACAGCGCTCGCGTGAATCCAAATCATACACCGTCGCGCGGTAATCAATACCATGACGCCCCTCAAAAAACACCACCCGATCCCCCACCGCCAAAAAACACGACGTGCGCGCATCATAGATAAAACCATCAATCACAAAGGCCAAGTCACGGTCTATCTCTCGTACGGTATAGGTCTCACCCTGCGGGATAAAACGCTCAAACCATGCGCCATATGCCGCCGTGGTACTGAGTACACTGATGAGTAGCGCCGCGACACCCAACCTGTATTTTGAACATAAAATCGAGGTGATGCCACATGGTTTTATACGTTTTATTGTCATGGTTTTGACCTACTCAGTAATCATCAAACGCTATCTAATGCTGCCCTTAGCGATAAAGCCAGCAGCGGTGATTCATATAGTAATCACTCACTGTCACGGTTGTATAACACTTTTGCGCTGTTTTTTAGACAGCTGCGCTCAGTATACTCGATAGTAGCCGTAAACATCATACAAAGGATAAGGGCACACGATGCGAGAGTTTGATTATGACTTAGATTATAAAAACCTAGACCTGCGCGCGCAGCCTGAGCTATACCGAGTCGGGCGCGGCGAGCAAGGAGTGCTGTTGGTCGAGCCTTATAAGTCTGAGATTTTGCCATACTGGCGCTTTGCCACTCCTGAGGTTGCCAAGCAAAGCAGCGAGACGATTTATCAGATGTTTTTGGATTACTTGGCAAAGGATGATTTTGTCGGTGCTGACATGGCGCGCAAGTTTATCCAAATGGGCTACACACGCGCGCGGCGCTACGCCAATCACAAGGGCGGCAAAAAATACAAAGGGCCGGTACCTGACGATAAAAAAGGCCAAAGCGGCGCGCATGGCCGCGAAGCGTTACCGCGGCAGCAAGAGGACCCTATCAAAGCAGAGTCCGCTCGTATTTTTAAGCAAAAATGGGACGCGTGCCGTAAAAATGACACCTATCTACAAATGAAAAAAGCACACCGCGAGCGCTATAAAGATGTCGACTAGCGGTATTCAAGCCTGCATAAAAGTGGGTGCAAAAGCTTAGCTGTGCTATGGTAGCACAGACGATCAAGATAGCTATCCTTGTATAAAATCGATACAGCGCTTGGCTCGCTTGCAGCGCCCCAACTCATTGCACACTGTCGCTTGCCTGCCTTGCCTTATATTGTTTGGTATTGTTTGACATCGAAGCTATCTTAAATCCGCTATAGCAACACGGAACCGAGAGGAATAATGGATAAGCAACTGTTGATTTTTGATTTTGATGGTACGCTCATCGATAGCGTACCAGACTTGGCCGATGCCGTAAACGCCATGCTGAGCACACTTGGCAAGGACACCTACCCTATTGATACCATACGTAATTGGGTCGGCAACGGCTCACGCATGCTGGTGGCACGTGCCTTGGTCGGCAAAATAGAGGTGCTAGAAGACGAGCTGAATACAGACACTCTAGATCACGCCGAAGCGGTGTTTTTTACGGCTTATAAAGACATTAGCGGTAGCAAAACGGTCGCCTATCCAGACGTCGATGATGGTCTCAAACAACTAAGAGCAGCGGGCTACACACTGGCTTTGGTCACCAACAAGCCCATTGGTTTTGTCCCAAAAATCTTACAGTCTTTCGGCTGGCAAGAGCTGTTTAGTGCCGTGCTCGGCGGCGATAGCTTACCGCAAAAAAAACCAGATGCCGCGCCGCTGCTACATGTCTGCCAAACGCTGGGCGTCACGCCAGCACAAGCCATCATGATAGGCGACTCTAGAAATGATATCTTGGCCGGCCAAAACGCCGGTATGGACACGCTGGGGCTGTCTTATGGCTACAACTATGGACAAGATATTCGTAAGCTAAATCCCACCCATGCATTCGATGACTTTGCCGCCTTGGTGCAATGGATCTTGCAAAACGATGCGTAAGCAATAAAACACAGCCTATAAGACTTTAACTTAAGCGATCCTGATTTGCTGTTATGCTTTGCCTCGATAGCTGAGCGCCTCGGACAAATGAGCGCTGGTGACATCCTGACTAGCGGCAAGATCGGCAATGGTGCGAGCAACGCGTAAGACTCTATGATAGCCACGCGCCGATAAATTAAGTCGCTGCTGAGCCAACTGCAACAGTTGCTGCTCGCCCTCGCCCAGTGGCACATACTTATCGATCTCGCTTGGGCTCAGTGCATTATTGACCTTGTGTTGCCGCGTTATTTGACGTTGATGCGCGGCGGCGACACGCTCGCGGACTTGGGCGGAGGTTTCGCCTGTCTGCGCGCTCTGCAAGTCTGCGATGGGTAGTGCAGGTACAGTGATGTGCAAATCAATACGATCGAGTAGCGGCCCTGAGAGTTTGTCTTGATAGCGCTTGATCTGCTCAGGTCGACAGCGGCAGCGGCCCGAGCCATCACCGTCATAGCCACATGGGCAAGGGTTCATCGCCGCTACGAGCTGAAAGCTGGCCGGAAAGGTCATTTGTGAGTTGGCACGGCTGATGGTGATTTGCTTGGCTTCCAACGGCTGACGCAAGACCTCGAGCACAGTACGATCAAACTCTGGTAGCTCATCGAGAAATAAAACCCCCTTATCAGCAAGTGTTATTTCACCAGGTTTCGGACGTGAGCCACCGCCCACCAGTGCCACCGCCGATATGGTGTGATGCACTTGACGAAAGGGCCGTGTACCATAGTCATAATCACTGTCTGCCACCGAGTAAGTGCTGGCTACCTCCAGCGCCTCCTCATCACTCAAATCTGGCAAGATGGTCGGCAATCTCGATGCCATCAACGTCTTGCCAGAGCCAGGCGGCCCTGTAAATAATAATGAATGACCGCCTGCTGCCGCAATCTCTAATGCCCGTCTGGCATGATGTTGGCCTTTGACATCAGCCAAATCTACCTGATAGCCGACATGCCGCTGCACGGTACTGGGCGTGACAATGGGCAAACGCTGAGAGGTCGCGCTTGGGTCAGTCAGTGACTGTAAGTGCTCACACACTGCCTGTAAGCTTTCGGCGGCCAATACATTTACACCCTCGACGCGGCTGGCCTCAGCACCATTATCCATGGGCACGATCAACTGCGGCAGTTTTTGCGCGCCGCCTTTTGGGTCAGCTGTCGTGGTCATTTGCCCTAACCGCGCCGTTACCCCCTCTGCTTTTATCGCCCGTGCTACTGCCAGACTGCCGCTGACTTGGCGCAGCTCGCCATTTAGCGCCAGC
Source organism: Psychrobacter halodurans (assembly GCF_017498075.1). Taxonomy (NCBI): domain Bacteria; kingdom Pseudomonadati; phylum Pseudomonadota; class Gammaproteobacteria; order Moraxellales; family Moraxellaceae; genus Psychrobacter; species Psychrobacter halodurans. The sequence continues at coordinate 18,696 of NZ_JAGBKN010000019.1, read as the reverse complement.
TCGCCGATAAACTCAAACGCGGACAAGCCTTCAGGTTCGATCTGACCACTCGCCGCTAAGATACCAATCGCAATCGGCAAATCCAGCCGCGCGCCATCTTTTGGCAGGTCCGCTGGCGCTAGGTTGATGGTCAGACGACGATTGGGAAACTGAAAGCCCGAGTTTAAGATGGCGGAGCGTACGCGATCCTTACTCTCACGGACGGCCGCTTCTGGCAAACCCACAATGGTGAGTGCAGGCAATCCTTGCGATAAATGCACCTCAATGATGACCTTGGGGGCATGCAGTCCGACGACTGAGCGGGTATAGACTTGGGCAAACGACATCAGTACTTCCTAACATAGGGAATCAATCGATAATAAAACATTATTTATCAGTGCGCAAATGTCGTGTTTCACTCTCTTCATCTTCGGTTTTAATATCACTCAATACTGATGCATTAAATAAGGCGTAAGCGCTAGCATCACGCTTCTATATTGTTATATGATGAATAGATGCGTCTTAATCTCAACCCTAGTCTTAAACGCATGAGCAATAAAAGGATGTTATTGCCTCATAAAGCCGGCTGAGTCGAGCTTTATGTACCACGCTTTTTTTAACCAACCAAGGATGGATAAGTTATGAGCATCAATGCGCTTAATCGGCGTGTGCCGACCCTTACGCTACTGACAGTGGCCGTCTCCTTAGCTCTATTCGGTTGTTCGGATAGTGACAATAGTTTTAATAACGCTGATACCGCCCAGCCCACGACCACCTACGAGGTGGACATCCAGCGCACCGAGTTTGGCATCCCGCATATCACCGCAAAAGATTATAAAAGCCTAGGATACGGCGTTGGTTATGCCTTTGCCGAAGACAATATCTGCTCGCTGGCCCGCGAAATCGTGGTCGCTCGTGGTCAGAGTATGCTCTATCTGGGCGAGGACGGTGATGTCACCAGCGACGTGTTTTATACCTGGTACAACTCGCCTGCCAAACGCCAGCAGTTTTTGACTGCCCAACAGCCAGAAGTACTTGATGCCGTAGCAGGCTATGCGGCAGGCTATAGCCGCTACTTGCGCGATACAGGGGTGGACAACATCGACCCTGAATGTGCAGGCGCGCCATGGGTACAAGAAATCGATACCGATGACTTGCTTGCGCTTTATGGCAAGGCCAACTTGCGCGGCGGTCTTGCCAATTTTGTTGCGCCCATCATCGCTGCAGCCCCGCCTGCAGTAGATACTGCTATGACGAGCCGTAGGCTGCCTACCAGCTCAGGTGCGGCATCAGAGACATCGCTATACTCCTCTTCATCTTCATCCTCATCTTCATCGGCCTCAGCATCAGAGCTGGCGGCGGGCTTTGATTTTGATATGACCACCATCAATGTGATGGATGGCGGCAGTAATGCTTATGCCTTGGGCAGTGAGGTCACCGGCACCCAGCGCGGCATTCTCTATGGCAATCCGCACGAGCCTTGGGATGGCGTACAGCGTTTTTATCAATTTCATCTCACCTTGCCGGGCGAGCTAGACGTCATGGGTGCCGCTCAGCAAGGTCAGCCATTTCCCAATATTGGGTTTAATAAAGACGTCGCTTGGAGTCATACCGTCTCTACCGCCAAACGCTTTACGCTCTATCAGCTTAACCTAGTCGATGGCAATCCGATGAAATATACCTATGAAAACACTGAAGGTACTGTTGAGAAGCGCGACATCAAAAAAGTCGATGTGACAATCCAGCTGCCTGACAACGACAGCCTGACTCAGCCCATCTATCTGTCGCACTATGGCCCGATGCTCGCGGTCAACACCGTCAATGGTCTCCTGCCAGCATGGGGCAGTAACAATCTGGCCTTTACCATTCGTGATGCTGCCTCAGAAAACCCGCGCTCACTTAACCAATGGCTTAGTATGAATAAAGCCGATAGTGTCGAAGATTTAAAAGAGCGTATGCAAGACACCGTCGGGCTTGGGTTTGTTAATACCATCGCTGCGGATAGACATGGCAAAGCCTTGTACGCTGATATCTCAACCGTCCCTCATGTGACCGCAGACAAGCTAAAGAGCTGCATCGCAGGACAGCCGTTTTTACAAGGCATTGTCAGTTTTGATTTACCCGCGCTCAATGGTAGTAAGGCCGCTTGTGAATGGGGCAATGATGCAGATTCGCCGCAAGCTGGGATTTTTGGCGCATCAAACCTACCTTTTTTGATACGTGATGATTATGTGGCCAACTCCAATGACAGCTATTGGTTTAGCAATCCAAACCAGCCATTGACTGATTTTTCACCACTACTGCGTCGGCGCTTAGCCCCCTTTATCTCGGCCAATCTACCAGATGGCGTACCATTATTGATGCGCACGCGTATGGGTTTTCAGCAAATATTTGACCGTTTGGACAACTCAGATGGGTTAGGCGGCGACACCTTTACTCTAGAAAACCTCCAACAAGTGGTCTATGGCAACCGCAGTTATGTCGCGGAGCTAGTGCTTGACGATGTCCTCGCTGACTGCGTCGCCAATCCGGTGCTGACGTTATCGAGCGGTGGCAGTATCGACGCGACCCAAGCCTGCACAGTGCTGAGCAATTGGGACCGCCGTAATAACTTAGGCAGTAGGGGCGCTCATGTCTTTAGAGAGTTTTGGCGCAATGTCGACTTTACCGAAACCACTGATGATGCCTTTGCTGTGCCGTTTGATGAGTCTGACCCTATCAACACACCGCGCGATCTTAAAATCACAGCGGGCACCCGTACCGCCTTGGCAGATGCGATTGCCTATTTTCAAAACAATGGCGTGGCGCTCGATGCCACATTGGGCGAGCTACAATACACCCTTGATGCCAGCAAAAACAACGAGCGTATTCCGATGCATGGTGGCCAAGGACGTGAAGGCGTCTTTAACGTAGCGCGCGGCCCAGCACCAAACGCCGATGCCAGTGAGTATGCCTTTATCAATAACGGCCCGACATATATGCAAGCGGTGACGTTTGATGACAAAGGCCCTGTGGTCAACGCCTTACTGGCGTATTCGCAATCCGCGGATAGCACACGCCCTTATCACCGTGACCAGACGCGGCGTTACGCTGCAAAAGACTGGATTCGCCTGCCGTTTAGTGCCGGTGAGATTGCAGCTCAAGCGGTGGACGATACGCTGCAATTAACCGAGTAAAACCAACTGCTATTTAACCTTATCAAAAGACCTCAGATCACACCGCTGAGGTCTTTTTTCTGCTGAGCGCGCCGTTTCAAGAGCGTAGCAATTCTAAGCCTTTAACCCCCCACTATTACCTCTCCACATCCAAGTCCTTACCCCTCTGCTATAAGTCGTCTCCCCACTACTGGTAGGGATTTGTTATACTAGCGGCAGTAAATCAGTCATCTCTATACAACCAAAAGCGATACCCAAAACCGCAGCCTGTATGGTCAACCCGAGGAATGCCGTATGACAGAATACTCACAACCAGATACTCAGCAGCCCTACAACCGCGCTGACGAGCAGCCGACGACCACGCGCCCTGTCATGCAGCCTGACAACCCATATGCCAGTACGCGCGGCAGTATCACCAGCAAACAGCTGCCAGCGTTTGATGAAACGATGATCCAAAAATACAATCGCTCAGGGCCACGTTATACCTCTTATCCAACAGCGCTGGAGTTTACCCCGATAGCTGTAGAGTTAGAGACCAAAATTCTAAAAAATCGCGAAGCGCGGGCGCCGCTGTCTTTGTATTTTCACATTCCGTTTTGTCGCCACCTTTGCTATTACTGCGCTTGCAATAAAATCATCACCAAAAAAAACAGCGACTCAGGCGACTATCTACAGTACTTAATCAAAGAGATTACGCACAAGCGCCGCTTGTTGTCGGCGCCAGAGGGCAGTAGCAAGCCTGTCGTCAAGCAGCTACACCTAGGCGGCGGCACGCCAACTTTTTTGCGTGATGAAGAGATGGTTCAGCTCTGGCAGTTTTTACAGACGCAGTTTGAATTTTTGAGTGATGATGAAGGCGACTACTCTATCGAGATTGATCCGCGTGAGCTGAGCGGCAACACCCTCAAGGTCCTACGCGATCTGGGCTTTAACCGCATCAGCTTAGGGGTACAAGACTTAGATGAGAGCGTCCAAATCGCCGTCAACCGCGTACACTCAGCAGAGTTGATCGAAAACGTACTTACTGAAGCACGCGAATTGGGTTTTCATTCTATCAATATCGATCTGATCTACGGTCTGCCGCATCAAACGCCTGAGACATTGGAGCAAACCGTACGCCGCATCATCGAGATGGCGCCCGATCGGCTGTCGGTGTTTAACTACGCGCATCTGCCAGAGCGCTTTAAAGCCCAGCGTCAAATCAAAGAAGCGGATTTACCTAGCCCTGCGGCCAAACTGACCATGCTGGGCAATACCATTAACACGCTCACCGAGGCAGGCTATCAATACATCGGCATCGACCACTTTGCCAAGCCCGATGACGAGCTGGCTGTGGCACAGCGCGAGGGTAAATTGCATCGCAATTTTCAGGGCTATACCATCATGGGCGACTGTGATTTGCTCGGCTTTGGGGTCTCATCGATCAGTCAAATCGCCAATGCCAATAGCCGCTATATCTTACAAAACGATACCGACCTGCAAGCTTATCAAGCGACCATCGATGCCGCGCAGCACAATCTGGCCATCATGCCTGCGGTCAAAGTGATCAAAACCTCTATCAAAGATCGCTTGCGCGAGTATGTGATCATGAATCTGCTGTGTCACGACTACATCGACTTTAAAGACGTCAATCAAAAATTTGGTATCGATGCCATCACCTATTTTATTGATGAGATTGCGCAGTTAGGCGCGATGCAAGAGGACAGACTGATCGATATGGATGCCGCTGGTATCCGTGTGCTGCCAAAAGGCCGCCTACTCGCTCGCAACGTCGCCATGGTGTTTGATGAATATTTGGACAAAAAGCACAAAAACCGCTTTTCTAAAGTGATTTAACGTACTTAAAAAAATACTTTATGCACAAAAAAGACCTCGTTTTTGAGGTCTTTTGTTATGTCAATATGAGCGCTCAACCGTAGCGTTGTTACACCTTAAACTTGTCGCCGACCATACCTTTGACCGTGCTCAAGATGTCGGCAGGCAGTACCACCATTTTTGAGTTATCGGACTCTGCAAGCTGACGTATCGACTTAATGTATTGCTCACCGAGCAGATAAACAATCGGCATCTCTTCATCGCCCATCGCGGCGGTAATCAGGCGAATGGACTCCTCAGAGCCTTTGGCCAGCACCACTTGCGCTTCAGCGTCACGACGGGAGGCTTCTAGGCGGCCATCTGCTTCTAAGATAGCGGCTTGTTTTTGTCCATCGGCACGCGTCACTGTCGCACGGCGCAGACGCTCTGCTGCGGCCTGCTCTTCCATTGATGCTTGCATCGTATCTGAGGGGTTGATATCTTGAATCTCGACTGTTTTGAGTGTGATACCCCAATCAGCGATGTCTTCTGAGATGGCGTGCTTGAGCTTGGTTTTAATCTCCTCGCGACTAGATAGTGCGTTATCCAAATCCATCTCACCGATGATCGAGCGCAAGGAGGTCTGTACCAGATTACGGATACCATACTCATAATCTTCGATACCATAGACCGCCTTATCGGGGCGGACGATATTGATATAAGCCACCGCGTTGGCGATGATTACCACGTTATCACGGGTGATGACTTCTTGTGATGGAATATCGAGTACGATGTCTTTGGTGGTGACTTTATACGCGACATCATCGACATAAGGGATAATAAGATTGAGACCAGGCTCTAGCGTTTGGCTATATTTACCCAGTCGCTGCACCACCCACTTATAACCTTGCGGTACGATACGCACCCCTTTAAACACGGTAAAGACTACCAGCGCAATCAACACCACCATCACAATGCTAAAGCTTTCCATAATTCATCCCTATAATTGATAATTGTATTTGACTGGCAGTCAAACTTGCCTATTTTTTTGGCTCAGCGTAGGCGATTGCATACTTCTGACGATCAGCTCATTGCCCACGATATCTGTCACCACCACCCGCTCACCAACTGCAATCTCCTCTCCTGTGGTGCGGCACATCCACTCTGCCGCGCCAACGATAGGGACACTAAAGCGTACGATACCTGCACGCTCGGGCTGCGGTGATAGCACAATCATCCCTGTCTCACCTACGATCACACCACCGCCCAATCCAGCTTTGGTACGGTCCACTGATAAAGGCTTGATAAACTTAAACCATGCGACTAAAAACACCGCCGACAGCACCAACCAAATGACAACTTGCACAAAAAGAGAAATCGGCAAGAGCCAAGCCAATGCTGCGACGATAATGGCCGCGGCACCAAACCACAGGCTGGCGAATGTCGGCACAAACATTTCAACAATCAGCAACAAAAAGCCCAGTACCAACCAATGCCAAGGCTCAATCATCAAAAACATCTCCATCATTGCCACCCACCCTGTCTGAATCATCCTAGCTTTCAATGTAGCATACTTTGAGCGTTTATAACCTCTTAAAAATCATCAATATACACCACTCATAACACAGCGCCCATACCTTAGATGAAATCAAAAAGCGCCGAATAACCTTTGCCACATAAAAAAACGACCGCCAAAGCGATCGTTTTTTGTCTGATATATAAATATAAATTGTAATCAATCAATGTCTTAGAACTTCAGCTGAGCGCCAACAGTCATTAGATCAGCATCACTTCCCAACTTGTCGTATTCAGCTTCAACGCTAAAGTTAGGATTTACTGAATAACCAAGACCAACACCGCCAGCTAGGCTCGTATCACTGTCCGAATACGTCTCGGTTCTGATTTCAGTATCGCCGATACTGCGCGTATAGTCCCCTTCTATCTCAGTTTTTGCCACACCTAATTTACCTTTGGCGTATAACCCTGTATTTGGGAACTGATAGCGGTAAGTACCATAAGCGCCATAAGACTTAGCATCAATATCACCACCGCGATAATCTGCATCATCTGAGCCGACGTACTCAGCTTCGATACCAAAGTTAGGATCAAAGTTATAACCTCCATAGATACCATAAGCCGTTGGATCATCAGCACCATTGACGTCTAGATCAAATTGACCGACTTTGGCACCGACGTAAGCTTGACCGGTGTAACCATTACCGTAAGTGACGGCTGCTTGCGCGCCTACGGTGAGTAGTGAACCTGCCGCTAAAGCCAATAGTGTCTTTTGTAAAGTTTTCATAATATTCCCCTAAGATAGTGTAGTTCGTCAATCTTATATAGAGTATTTGTTTGAGAAACGAGATAGACAACTGTCGTTTCTCAATGACTGCATAACTATTTATGACTGTGTTTCTCTTATAAATTCCTAATCCGGTAGACTTTTAGTCATCTCATCATCGATTTAGAATTTTAAATGAGCGCCCACTGTTAATAGTTTGGCATCAACGTCGCTATCCATCATGGCATACTCGGCTTCAACCCCAAAGTTTGGGTTCACTGAATAACCAAGGCCCACGCCACCTGCGATACCAGTATCACTGGTTGAGTTTGACACTTTTAATGGACCAACCGTGTAGTCGCCTTCAACCTCAGTTTTGGCTACCCCTAGTTTGCCTTTGGCGTATAAACCCGTATTTGGAAACTGATAGCGAGCCGTACCATAAGCACCATACGTTTTGGCATCTAGGTCACCATTTCTGTAGTCAGCATCGTCTGAGCCAACATATTCTGCTTCGATACCGAAGTTTTGGTCAAAGTTATAGCCACCGTATATACCGTAAGCTGTTGGGTCATCAGCATTGTCGATATCTAAGTCAAACTGACCGACTTTTACACCCACATAAGGTTGGCCTGTGTAGCCGTTACTATAAGTCGTCGCAGCTTGAGCACTGACTGTCAACAATGAACCAGTAGCTAGCGCAAGTAGGGTTTTTTGTAGAGTATTCATGATAAGCTCCTTAAAATTGTGACAAACAAGTTATCTATTTATATAGGCTTTTGGCCTTATCGCCTTGTTTGCTAACGATGAATATATAGTAACAAACTATTTCAAACTCTCTGTCAGTGTTTGATGGTGTGAGAGTTAAGTTTTGCAAGTATTTATCAGCGCGTGGGTTACAAAGGCAAAGATATGAAATCTTTTGTTACAATCTCCGTTTTTGTGCAATAATCCCTACTTATCTCATTGAAAGCGAAGGCAGCGTGTGTGTCTGAGCACTAGGTTTTACCGAGCATATCCTCATGTTTCACCTAGTTAGACGATTATCGATTGAATAAAAGACAGGCCCTAGCCGCAAGGGACAAAGAGACCGAAAAGGGCCAAAAAATCGCTTTGTTTTATCAAAATAACAGGAAAAAATAGATGATGACCCTCAAGGACGAGCTGGAGCAAGCACTACAGACGTTAAAGAAAAATGAGCAGTATCGACAGATACCGGCGCTGGCGCATGATGGGCGCTATGTTGTTTATCAAGGCAAACGCTTACTAAATATCGCCAGTAATGACTATCTGGGTTTGGGCAGCGACAGTAGGCTACAAAGGGCGTTTTTTGAGCAGATGGGTCAGTTGGCTGACACGCATTATCCTAAAATGAGTGCCACCTCCTCACGGCTACTCACAGGAGACGACACGCAGTTACAAGCATTAGAGCTTGAGATGCAAGCGTGGTATCAAACGGCAGTGTGTCAAGAAGATGCCTCTAATAGTCCTAACAATTTGAGTAGGCCAAAATCTGTGTTGGTATTTAACAGCGGCTACCATGCCAATATCGGTATTTTGCCTGCGCTGACCGCCTTACCCATCAAAACGCTGGTGTTAGCAGATAAACTGGTGCACGCCAGTATCATCGATGGGCTGCGCCTTAGCCAAAACAAAACCGTTGGCTATCGCCGTTATCGTCATAATGACTATGCTCATCTGGCTCGGCTTATCGAGCAAGCCGATGACGATATCAGGCGCATCATTATCGTGACCGAAAGCGTGTTTAGTATGGATGGTGATCGCGCAGACTTACAACAGCTGGTACAAATAAAAGCCCAAGATGCGCGCATTGAGCTGTATGTTGACGAGGCTCATGCCATCGGAGTTTTAGGTAAGACAGGGCTTGGGCTGGCAGAGGAAACGCAGACACTCGGGCAAATTGATTATTTGGTTGGTACCTTTGGCAAGGCATTTGCTTCCGTTGGCGCTTATATCATGTGCGATGAAACCATCAAGCGCTGGCTGGTCAATCACATGCGCTCACTTATCTTTAGTACCGCATTGCCGCCCATCAACCATGCTTGGACACGTTTTGTGTTGGCCAAAATGCCAAGCTTGACGTCGGCACGGACGCATTTGGCGCTACTGTCTACCGAGCTGAGCGAGGCCATTGCCCTCAAATACTCTACCAGCGCAGCCAGCAGCGCCTATACCTCACCTATCGTCCCTTATATATTGGGCGATAATGCGCGCACACTGGCCAAAGCCCAGCAGCTACAGGCCGCTGGGTTTTATGCACTGCCTATTAGGCCGCCTACCGTGCCTGCCAATAGCGCGCGCATTCGTCTCGTGATGAATGCCAAACTAACCTATGATGACTGTGAGCGGTTAATTCAGCAACTGTAGTTGTCTTAAATATAGGTTGAATCGCTACTGGCGATGACTGACGTACAGGTACTTTACGATCAGGTAAAGACGATGATATGGTTTAGGAAAAATGGCTCGCCGACAGATAGGATGTAATAGCATAGATGACACACTCAGCCGCACTCAAGCTAGATCACAGAAAGCAAACCATCGCGCGCCATTTTGCCAATGCCAGTCGTTATGATGAGCACGCCACTATCCAGCAAAAGATCTGTCACGACTTGCTGGCGACCATCCCCAAAAGAACGCAAGACAGCGTCTTAGAGATTGGCGCAGGTACAGGTCAAATGACCCGCCTATTGGCCGAGCACATTCAAAGCCAGCACTGGCTGATCAATGAGCTATGCGCCGAGCAAACAGCTACCCTGCAAGGCATTTTGCCAAATGCTCAGATCGCCATCGGCGACGCCGAAACTATCGACTTCAAAGGTAAACATAGTTTGATTATCAGTGCCAACGCCGTACAATGGTTTGATGATCCTCTCAGTTTTGTTGCCCATTCTGCCTCTCGCCTCCAAGCAGGTGGCCAGCTGGCCTTTAGCACCTTTACGCCCAATAATTTTTTGCAAATCAAAGCCCTGACTGGCCAAGGTCTTCACTATCCTGATATGCAGCAATGGCGCTTGGCATTGCATCACGCTGGGTTTGACAATATTGCGCTATCGACACGGCGCTTTGATGTGACGTTTTCTAGTCCTTATGCGGTACTCAAACACATGAAACTCACTGGTGTATCGACCAATCAAACGCAAAACAAAGCCAGCCCGCGCGTGGCTTTCATTTGGAACAAATCGAGCTTACAGCAATTTGAGCGGCGCTACTGGCAGCAGTTTTCGGCGATAGATGCTGGTGTCATACTCACTTATGAAGCACTGATTATTAGCGCCCAGCTTATTGAACCAAATATCGATCGTTGAACCAAATATCGGTCGTTGATCAAATGAGTAACTGCCATAAAAAAAACGCACCTCGAAAGGTGCGTTTTTATGTCACATTAATCAACGGTCAGCTTATCAGCCGTTTTATTTTTTGTCGTCTACTTCCGTAAACTCAGCATCGACAACATCATCGTCGGCTTGGTTGTTACTTGCTGCATCCGCGCCTTGCTGGAACTGGCTTGGATCCATACCTTCTGCGCCTGCACCGCTATCAGCATAGATTTTTTGGCTGATAGGCAAGAAAGCATTGTCTAGCGCTTCAAGTTTGGCTTTGATGTCGTCATGATCATCTTCTTTAGTCGCTGTCTCTAACTCAGAGATTGCCGCTTCTACTGATGATTTTTCTTCTTCAGTGACTTTATCACCCGCTTCTTTTAGCGCTTTTTGTACCGCATGGATACGACCATCCACTTCGTTACGCACTTGCGCCAGATTTGCAAACTTCTCATCTTCAGCTGCGTTGGCTTCAGCGTCTTGTACCATTTGCTCAACTTCTTCATCCGACAAGCCAGAGTCTGCTTTGATCTGGATGCTTTGCGCTTTACCAGTACCTTTGTCAGTCGCTGAAATGTTCATGATACCATCAGCGTTAATATCGAAAGTCACTTCGATTTGTGGCAGACCACGCGGCGCTGGTGGAATATCTGTTAAGTCAAAGCGGCCAAGCAGTTTGTTTTGGTTAGCGATTTTACGCTCGCCTTGATAAACCTGAATGGTTACCGCAGGCTGGTTGTCTTCTGCTGTTGAGAACACTTGCGATTTCTTGGTAGGAATCATGGTGTTTTTCTCGATGATTGGGGTCATTACGCCGCCCATCGTCTCAATACCAAGCGTCAATGGTGTCACATCAAGCAATAAAACGTCAGTTTTGTCACCAGACAATACCGCACCTTGAATCGCGGCACCCGCTGCTACTGCTTCGTCAGGGTTTACGTCTTTACGTGGCTCTTGACCGAAGAACTCTTGTACTTTTTGTTGCACAAGTGGCATACGCGTCTGACCACCGACCAAGATCACGTCGTTGATGTCGCCGACTTTTAGGCCAGCATCTTCAAGGGCAATCTTACAAGGACCCATGGTACGCTGCACCAGATCTTCGGTTAGGCTTTCAAGCTTAGAGCGGCTGATAGTGATGACCAAGTGCTTAGGACCACTGCTGTCAGCGGTGATGTATGGTAAGTTCACTTCAGTGCTTTGAGCGCTTGATAGCTCGATTTTTGCTTTTTCGGCTGCTTCTTTTAGACGCTGCATCGCAAGTGAGTCACCTTTTAGGTTGACGTCTTGCTCTTTTTTGAATTCATCGACCAAGTAATCGATCAATGCTGAGTCAAAGTCTTCACCGCCAAGGAATGTGTCACCGTTGGTCGCTAGTACTTCAAACTGCTGCTCGCCATCGACGTCAGCAATTTCGATGATTGATACGTCAAATGTACCACCGCCCAAGTCATATACGGCAACTGTGCTATCGCCTTGCTTTTTGTCCATACCATAAGCAAGCGCGGCGGCAGTTGGCTCGTTGATGATACGTTTTACATCAAGACCGGCAATTTTACCGGCGTCTTTGGTGGCTTGACGCTGTGAGTCGTTGAAGTAAGCAGGTACGGTTACGACCGCTTCTGTTACTTTTTCGCCCAAATAGTCTTCTGCCGTTTTTTTCATTTTTTTCAAGATTTCAGCAGAAACCTGTGGTGGCGCTAGTTTTTTACCGTTTACTTCTACCCAAGCATCACCGTTATCCGCTTTGGCGATTTTGTATGGCACCATGCCGATGTCTTTTTGTACCACTTTGTCATCAAAACGGCGACCGATCAGACGCTTGATCGCAAACAAAGTGTTTTTTGGGTTGGTGACCGCTTGACGCTTAGCCGATTGACCAACGAGGATTTCTTCGTCTTTATAAGCGACGATAGAAGGTGTGGTACGGGTACCTTCAGCGTTTTCGATGACTTTGACTTTGTCACCTTCCATCACTGCCACACATGAGTTGGTTGTACCCAAGTCAATACCAATTACTTTACCCATAATCAAATGCTCCTAATGTATATTTTAAATATAACTACTTATATCTTCAGACCATAGTCGGTCACTTGTTGCTATATATCGGTTTGCCTGTCGGTTTTTTCAAGGCAATCATCAAGCAAAAATTGTCTTTTGTGTGATTTTTTGTCAAAACCCTTTATATAAGTAAGGTTTAGACGCTTAAAATCAAGTAAAAAATCCTACTGACCCACGCGTACCATCGCTGGGCGTAGTAGGCGACCATTTAGGCTATAGCCTTTTTGTAGCACTGTACCGACCACATCAGCGTCGGCATCGGCATCGATACCCACCGCTTCATGGACATCGGCATTGAACTTTTCACCTTGTGGGTCAATCACTTCGATACCGTTTTTGTTGAGGACAGACAGCAGGGCTTTGTGCGTCAGCTGCACGCCTTCGGCAACCGGATCGCTGGCGTCTGCGTTTTCAATCGCACGCTCTAGATTATCGACGACTTCCAATAGCTCTTTGGCAAATTTTTGTAGGGCAAATTTTTTGCTCTTATCAGCTTCTTGCTCCATGCGTTTTTGCGCATTGTAAGCTTCGGCATTGGCACGGGCGGTGGTCTCACGGGCGTGCTTGACCTCGCCTTCGAGCTCAGCAATACGTGCTTTGAAAGTGTCGATATCAATTTCGTTGTCAATGGTGACGTTTTCAGCTGAATTGTTTTTTGGATCAAATTCTTGCATGGTTTCTTCTAAAATACTGTCATTATGCTCGACATTGTCGTGCGCCACATTGTGCTCAGGGGATTTGTGGTTATTGTTTTGCTCGCTCATGATAGCTCCTTAGAATTTTAATAATGACGATTGAGGTATGGCACAACAAACCTGCTGGCAGCAAGTCGTGCTGTGCTCTTATTAGTCTGCGCTTTTATTAGATAATCAACAGATATCACTGATTTTTTGCGAATATGCTTTGATAGCTGATTGATAAAGGTGATGAGGACAAATTTCAAGCCTTGAGCTGAGGATTTTTTCCCATTTACAACAATTGCTGTACCAACGAGCGTGGGACCTCTAAAGACATGGTGATGACAATGACATAAACGGTGAGGCCAAACATTGAAATAAAACGTTGGAACAAACAGGCAAATCTAGCCAATCTATTTTGCAAGAGGTACCCTCCTACTGGTATTGATTTACCTTTATAGCTCACACCCGCTACCAAACCCTTGGTTTATTCCAAAATTTTTACTGTTTTCATTCAATCCATTACCAAAATATACTCAATTTTATTTTCTTTTACTTTACTATGGCCAAAAACATCTGTTATTTCAAACACTAACCATCATATATCCGAGGTGTTATGTCTCACTCAACCATATCGCTCAACACCTTATTAAATAGAGCGTTGATCAATCTAAAGCGCTCAAACGAGCTAGCGCCTGAGAACGAGCTAGCGCCTGAGATAGAAGCTGTACCAAAAGATAGCGCTGTGCGTCAATGCTGTGCGTTAAAAAATACGTGTTTGGGTTATCAGCAAGTCGTTAATCATCAAGCGCATACCTTGCATTATGCGATGAAAGGGCTGGGTTATTTGCCATTGCCGCTATTAGAAAGTTTGGTCAGCTGCCTTGGCGGCCCCACTTCTAAGCAATACTTGCATGCCGATGCCCATCTGCGGCTGATTTTGGCGATAAATAGTAAGCTAAAAACCCCGCTTGAGCTGACGCCGATGCCTAAGCTGCGTGAGAGGTTCGCTGCCGATGCTGTGGCCATGCAATCCCCAAAGGTTTGGCAACAGACGGGCGATACGCTGATGAGTAATATAAAGCGCTTTCGCAAAAAAGGTGAGGTCAGCGTTCGTTGGACTGATAAGGTGATTGCAAATGCTGATGATGGCGATATGACCATTCGCTGCTATCAGCCAGACGCTAGCACTTATAGAAAGACAATCAAAAAAGGCAGCGTGCACAATCCTGATGAGACCGTGTTGCTGTTTTTTCATGGTGGCGGGTTTTGTATCGGCGGTATCGATACACATCACGAATTTTGTCATGCGCTGAGCCAGCAGACTGGCTGGCCTGTCGTCAGTGTCGACTATCGATTGGCACCTGAGCATCCCGCCCCAGCCGCGCTAAAAGACTGTATCAGCGCTTATGCTTGGCTGGCCGAGCATTGTCATATGTTTGGCGCGCTGCCTTCACGTATCGTCTTGGCAGGTGACAGCGCGGGTGGCGGCTTATCGACCCTTATTGCTCAGCAGCTCACCGCCCCTGCCAAACAAGCTTGGGCAGACCTAGGTGAAGCGGGGCAAGATATGTTTGCACTGTTAGAGCGTCTGCCTCAGCCGCTTGCGCAAATGCCGCTTTATCCTGTTACCGATATCGAGACAGATTATCCAAGCTGGGAGCTATACGGCGAAGGCTTGTTGTTAGATCATGCCGATGTGGCGGTGTTTGACGCGGCATGTCTAAAAAACAGCCCCTTACCGCGGCAACACATTCTCAACTCGCCTATGCTGGGGGACAACAGCCACGTCTGTCCCACTTATATCGTCACCTCAGAGCTGGATGTCTTACGTGATGAAGCGTTTGCGTATGCAGAGCAACTAAAGACACATAGTGTATCGGTGCGAAACTATACGGTACTTGGTGCGCCGCATGGTTTTATTCACTTTATGAGCATTCATCAGGGGCTAGGATTAGAAACCCGCAAAATCATCCACGGTTTTGCCAGTTTTGTCCGTGAGGTCATTCGTGAGCAGGGGCAATTGGCAGCCTAATGACTGACCGCCTTAGCGCGCTGACTGTGACGACGGCTCAGCCACGGCATCACTGGGCGTCAGGGTAATCATCCAAATCTCAGAGCGCGTCCCCAGTCGAAACGGTACCGGCCCAAAGCCATATCCCGATGTCACCAAAAACTGCGTCTCCCCTACCACCTTAGCGCCATAATGTAGGGGCGCAAGCCCGCGCATCAATAACGTCAATGGAAATATCTGGCCGCCATGCGTGTGCCCTGCTACATGCAAATCTATCGGTAAAGAACTGATTTCGTCCATCATAGATGGGCGATGCTCTAAAAAGACAATAGGCAAATCGGTATCTACCTGAGTCAGTAGCGCCTGCGCTGACAGTCTGCTCTGATCCACATCATCCGAGCGGCCGATGAGCCACACCGAATCATCTAATAGCACGCTTTGGTTATCAAGCACGGTGATACCAGCAGCCGTTACCGCCTGTGCGATTTGCTTATCATAGCCGCGGTAATCGTGATTGCCCAACGTGGCATAAACGCCAAGCGGCGCGTCGAGCTTTGATAAATGCTCATGCATATTATGATGGTCATAAGCGATGGTGGTATCATTCATAATATCGCCAGCGATGAGCACCACATCTGGCTGCTCGCTATCGACTAGGCGCACCAGCTTATCGAGCTGGCGATTGCCAAACCATCTGCCCAGATGAGTATCTGATAGCAGTGCTATCGTCATTGGCTCAGCAAGTGGTTTGTCGGTCATAACCGTTAGGTGATGGACGACTGGCGAGTAGGCGTTAAATACCGCCAGCCCCACGATGCAGACATACATCATACTCGCCGCACCTCGTGCCTGTTTTGGCTGCCATACGTACTTAAATAGCTGGGCGTTTAGCAGCCAGCCTACCGCCGTTAATGCAGCGGCATAGAGCATAAACCCTTGAAATATACTAATAACCAGATATACATGAAAGCGCTCATACCAAAACTCCGTCAACCCGTATATCAGCGCTGCATTATTGACAACAAAGACCGCGGCGAGCACCGCAGCCTTATTAACCTTGCGATACGGTCTTATAAACCAATAAAGTATCGCGCTGGTCAATAAGGTAAGCAGCTGCGTAAAAACGATAAATACCCACATAGTAAAATCTAATCAAATAACGGTGGAGCTATGTTACGCGAAAAGCGAGCCGACTTTGGCCTTTAGACGCTCTTTCATCAATGCTTCACGCTTTTTACATAAAACCTCATATAGTCAGTTGAAAATAAAACTGTTATATAAATTTAAACGCGCTACTGGTATAAATTTTACTTGCGTGCTGCGTTCCCAGAGGCTGCGCAAAATTCATCCCAGTAGCACTATGCGCTTTTTAGAGTGCATCGACTATATAGTCGAATCCAAATAAACCAGCTGCACGGCGCTCGGGTCGCTCAAAGTAACGTGGCTATTCATTTAAACGCGTAACCGGTATAAGTCAGTTATATGGTTTCACGTGAAACAACTCTAAATTAAAACTTCTCACAGCAAAGTCAAATATATCCATTCGTTTAGCACTACGATTTGGGAATCGTTAAACCGCCTACTATGATGGCGCTACATAACCCTGACATACCCACCAATGTCGCCAAATAAAAGAGCTCAAGATCTACCGACTCCGTTATCAGCATTACGATGAGGCTAAACGGAACAGTCGCCATAAATCCCAATACTCCTAACGCAAGCCAGCTTTTGATTGTTTTAAGATGCAGCTTAAAATATATAACGACACCTGCAGTTATCAAAGCAGGAAATAGACCCGCTATCATCTTAAAACCAAGACCTTCGAACATGTGTGCTATGAAGTACTGAAAATCAAACCCTTGCATATTTCTTGGTAAAGCGCCGGCCAGCAAAAACAATATAAAATTCATCGCATTGGCCCCGATCCACCCACCAAGTAGCGCAAAGCTGACAACAATCCTTAACCACGGATAAGACTTGCGAGCGTACTGTTTTGTTAGTGTGATACTTGAGTCTTTGCTTTTTTTGACAGCCATAATTAAGCACCAGTTTTATCATATCAAGGCGGATGGTGAACGGGTTGTATTTGTTTCACATGAAACAACTCCGTAGACCGTTCTTTTATTTAGCGCTATTTCACCTCTAAGGCTTGCATGAGCGTAGGATGTCGAAACTCATAACCCGCCGCTAATAACGCCTGTGGCAATACTTTTTGACCATCAACTAGTAGTGTCGACATCTCACCAAATATCAGCTTTAGTAAAAATTCTGGTAAAGTAAAGAATGTTGGACGATGTAGCCATGTACCTACGGTTTTGGTAAAAGCATGATTGGTCACAGGAGTAGGCGCGGTCAAGTTATAGACCATGGCTGGCGTATCATTTGTGGTTTTTAGTGAGTTATCATTTGTGGTTTGACTGTTGTTATAATCAGCAAGGTGCTGCTCAATGATAAATATCACAGCGCCGACCCAGTCTGCCCGACTGATCCAGCTCATGATTTGCTTGCCATCGCCCAATTGTCCACCAACGCCCATTTTAAATGGGGTCAAAAGCTTGGCAAGCATCCCGCCATCAGGATGAATCACCACACCAGTGCGCACGATTGCCACAGGCACACCATGTTCAGTGGCTTTAAGCGCAAACTGCTCCCAGTCATCACATAATTTATGAGCAAAATCTGTCTCAAAACCACTACTTTCTGTCAATGGTTTATCGCCTTGTGTGCCGTACCACCCTATCGCTGAACCACTAATCAATAACTTGGGCTTGCTGCGACTGCGAGCGATAAATGCCAACAATGCCTCAGTAGGCCGGATACGGCTCGCCATCAGCTGCTCCTTGCGACTATCGCTCCAGCGCGAGTCGGCAATACCTGCCCCCGCTAGGTTTATTATCACATCAAAGCGTTTATCAGTCTTTGTAAGCTCATCATAAGTCATCATAGCGATATCGTCAGGGTGCGCCTGGTTACTATCACGCGTTAGCCAAGTGACTTGTAGTGCCTTTTTTCGCTCACGATACCGCGCCATGATTTCGTCGCTAAATGCTCGACCCAAAAACCCTGAACCACCACTGATTAAGATATGCATGTCTGACTCCTTATTCATGTCGCCAACTATCTATATCGTCAACTCTTTGAAGATAAACGCTGTCTCACCATCATCGTCTTCTTTCACTGTGATATCAAAACGACTTTCACAGGTTTTTGGTAACGTCTTTTGGTCTAGGACACCTCTTCAATTCAATCAATAGCCATCTAAATGGGTTATAGTCGATACACTCTAAAAATGTCATAGCGCTACTGGGATGAATTTTGCGCAGCCTCTGGGAACGCAGCACGCAAGTAAAATTTATACCAGTAGCGCGTTTAAATCCATAACAGTTTTACATTC
>NZ_JAGBKN010000018.1:0-53927 GCF_017498075.1 Psychrobacter halodurans | reverse complement strand
CAGGCAAAATTTCTACGTCAAGGCTGGATGGAGAATAATCTACCTAAGCTGTTTCATGATATGGGTTGTATCTCTTTTATTCTAGACTGACTATACCTTAGAATCCATTATTCATAATCGTAACAAGTGGGTTGAATCTCCAAAATTTAAATCGAATGAGAAATATAGAGAGCAATTAGTGAACTACTTGAAATATTTAGAACAGATTAAACAACCTAGTTTTGAAAAATATTATTGAGTATGTAGGAAAATAATCAGTGAAAATAAGAGGCAAACAATATAAATTATCCGACATTTTACTTATTGCTTTCGTTATTATTTTATTTATATGGACTGTAGACTTAGAACCAAATAAAGAGCTTGAAATATACCAACAAGAATTGGTTGAGAAAGAAAGCTGGCTCATATCCGAACTTAATAAAATTGCTAATTTTATGAGCTTCAAAGTAAGCGATAATAGTCATTCTAATAGGGATGTATGGTACACATCCAGATATGCAAGCCCCGAGTTTGACAAGAATAGACTGTTACATTTACATGGCTTTCTTCTCAAAGAAGGCTGGGTAGATATGACTGATAAAATTGACAAAAACGATTATATAGCTAATACCTCAAGTAGATCTGATCAAACAGCCAAACGTGTCCATATTCTATGTAAGGATAAAGCTACCATTTTTATGTATATGACCGACATGCAAAATGATTATCTTATTGATTTATTTAAAGCACGTACTTTGGTGGAGCTTAAGTACGATTACAGCTTACCTTGTTATGACTTAAATGAGCCACAGTATAGTCATACTAATGCCAGATAATAAATAATAGATAAAAAAATTTCTCCGAAGGAATTATAATGTATCAACAGAAAATTTATAACTTAGCCCAATCTATATTGCTAGCGACAGTGCTATCCAGTAGCTTAATAACTTCTGCTTGTTTAGCAGAGTCTTCAAACACACCTATATTATCTAATCAAAGCACCCCTGCTGAAATATACGAGCTTGGCCTTGCCTATTTTGAGGGTGACTCAGTCCCTCAGAGCTATGACAAAGCTTTTGAACTGTTTCAAGAAGCGGCTAACCAAAAGTACTCTGATGCTCAATTTAATCTTGGTGTTATGTACGAAAATGGAGTAGGCGTTGCTCAAAACTATGAAAAAGCAATGCAACGGTATTTGTTAGCAGCTGATAATGGAGACTTTAAGGCTCAAAATAATATAGGCTCACTGTACTATTTTGGCAAGGGCGTAGATCAGAACTATGATAAAGCCCTTGAATGGTACAAAAAAGCTGCTGATCAAGGGGTAGGTGTAGCACAACTTAATATGGGTGGTCTCTATGAGAACGGTTATAGTGTACCGCAAGATTATGATAAAGCTTTTGAATGGTATGCATTGGCAGCTGACAATGGAGACTTTGATGCCCAAAATAATCTTGGCACTCTTTATGAAAACGGCTACGGCGTACCGCAAGACTATGACAAGGCTTTAGAGTGCTATACCAAAGCCGCTGATCAAGGGTTAGATTTAGCACAACTTAACATCGGTGGTCTTTATGAGAACGGTTATGGTGTGCCGCAAGATTATGATAAAGCTTTTGAGTGGTATCAAAAGGCCGCCGATCAAGGCAATCAACAAGCCAGTAATCGAATCGGTAGATTGGTTATGAATGGTAAAATCGACGATGAAGGTATCGTTATTTATAGCACACAAGAAACGGGACTCACATTAGGTGATATCGAAGAACCCCTATAGAATTAAAAAGGGTCACAGTTTACGAAGTAAAAAACGGCAGGAGATCCCTCCCCTACCGTCCTTTCAATTTAAAACTTTAATTCAAAAATTAAACTTTTAAATACTCGCCGCAACCTCAGCGCCATCACGAATCGCACGTTTGGCATCTAGTTCAGCGGCGAGCTTTGCACCGCCAATCAAATGATACTGCGCGTCTGGCGCATCGCCGACATTTGGCATCAACTCTACGACCGACTCTTGACCGGCACAGACCACCACGCTATCGACACGCAGCAGCTGACTTTGACCTTGGGCATTGGTCACCCAAATGCCCTCGTTGGTGATTTTGTCATACTGTACGCCTGCGACTTGGATGACGCCGTGTGACTTGATATGGGCGCGATGCACCCAGCCAGAGGTTTTATTGAGTCCGCTACCCAGACGGCCTTTAGTGCGCTGCATCAAGTACACTTGGCGAACCGGCTTAATGGCTTCAGGCTTAATCAAGCCACCCTCCGTTTGGTAACTCGTATCAGAGGTCACGCCCCACTCTGCGCGCCACTCGCTGATAGACTGCGGCGTGGTGCGGTAGCTTGGATCTTTTAGCGCGTCAGGGCCGATTTCATCAAGTGATTGACCGTGGTTGGCCGTCAGATATTCACTGACATCAAAGCCAATACCGCCTGCGCCTATGACTGCGACCGTCTCGCCAACTGATTTTTCGCCCGATAGCAGCTCAGCATAGCTGATGACTTGTGGCAGCTCAGCACCTTCTAGCTTGCCTTCAAGGCTTCTTGGGACTACGCCTGTCGCGACAATAACATGATGGAACTTGGCTTTCTCAAGCATGTCTTTATCAACTTTGGTATTGAGTTTAATCTCAACACCTAAGTGCTCAAGCTCATTGATATAGTAGCGAATGGTCTCAAAAAATTCTTCTTTACCAGGGATGACTTTGGCATAGTTAAACTGACCGCCCAAGACGTCTTTGGCTTCAAATAATGTCACGTCATGCCCACGCAATGCCGCGACGTGAGCCGCTGACATACCAGCGACGCCGCCACCGATGACTGCGACTTTTTTCGGATTTTTGGTTTTCTTATAAACCAATTCCGTCTCGTAGCAGGCTTGCGGATTGACCAGACAAGTCGAGCGTTTGTTTTCGAACGTATGGTCAAGACACGCTTGGTTACAAGCGATACAAGTATTGATGCGATCCGTCTGACCGTTTTTGGCTTTATTAACCCAGTGCGCATCGGCTAAGAACGGACGCGCCATCTGAATCATATCCGCCTGACCACTGGCGACGATATCCTCTGCCGTCTCTGGCATGTTGATACGGTTGGCTGCCATCATTGGGATACTGATGTGCTTTTTAATCTCAGCGGTGAAGTCGACAAAAGCGGCGCGCGGTACGCTGGTGACGATAGTCGGTACGCGCGCTTCATGCCAGCCAATACCGGTATTCATAATGGTGACGCCCGCTTCTTCTAGCGCCTTGGCGACTGTGATGACCTCATCCATGACGTTGCCGTCTTTGACCAAGTCAATCACTGACAAACGGAACAGAATGATAAAGTCTTCGCCCACCGCCGCACGAACGGCTTTGACCACATCGACAGCAAACTTCATACGGCCATTGATATCACCGCCGTATTGATCGCTGCGTTTATTGACATGACGAGACAAAAACTGGTTGAGCAAGTAGCCCTCTGAGCCCATAATCTCAACACCATCATAGCCTGCTTGCTTGGCAAGCTTGGCGCAGCGTGCGTAGTCCTCGACGGTTTGTTCGATGTTTTTGACACTCATCTTACGCGGTTTAAACGGTGTGATGGGTGACTTGATGGGACTTGATGACACGATAAATGGATGATAACCGTAGCGGCCACTGTGCAAGATTTGCATGATTATTTTGCTATCAAACTTATGTACCGCACGGGTGACGCGCTGATGGTTGATGACGTCCATTTTGCTATTCATGGTGCCGCCAGCGGGTAGCAACCAGCCTTCGCGATTGGGCGAGATACCGCCTGTGATCATCATCGCCACGCCGCCCTTTGCGCGCTCTGCAAAATAAGCCGCCAGCTTGCCATAATTATAAAAACGGTCTTCAAGGCCGGTGTGCATCGAGCCCATGACCAGACGGTTTTTTAAGGAGGTAAAGCCTAAATCTAATGGCTCGAATAGATGTGGATAGTGGTCGTTTGCGCGAGCAGTTTCTATGGTTTTGGCAGTGCGGCTGGCTGTCATATCATTTTCCTTATGAATGGTTTGTGAGACTACTTTTAAGCTGGCTGAGCATGCAAAAGTTTCGCTTTTATATCAGCTAGGCTGCGGGATTGAGCATTGCTGATATCCTAACACACCGCTATTATTATCAGCTACGCGGACAAGCGACTGATGAGTGGGCAATATATTGCCGCGATGGATGGACAATACGGTTTTTGACATTTGTTTAAACATCCGCCATAAAACCTGCCCCATTTTCGGTACGATTGGCTATAATAGCGGGGCGCTGCTTTTTGCTCAGCCAAACAGTCGGTCAAGCAATCAGACAAAAAGCCTATCGCCTGTGACGCAAAACTCACCCTACTTAGCGGGCCATTCAGTGATACGCTAGGCAGTTTACTGACAGCCGCCATTCAGTGGTAAGCGTTGTCGTTGAGTGACGTTACAGCTGTCACCATGCGGCTGCAATCAATAGTGCGCAGGCTTTGAGCCAATAACTCTGATGACCAATGCACCGCACGTGAGTCGCGTTTTACCAGTAATACGATGACATTGGCGTCGCTGTGTTATTTTGAGCTGACTTTGAGTTGAGCTGACTTAGCAGCCGCTTCGCTCATCCCTTGCACCATCGCATTATAGAAATACGATAAAGGACTATCCTAATGACAGACTTTCATACCGGTCTTGGCAAAACGCCTGCCAATCACCAACCGCTCACTCCTATCGACTTCATCATCCGTAGCGCGCAGGTCTACCCTGACAAAACCGCCATTATCTACGACGATCTGACGCACAACAACCTCACCCAGAGCTGGCAACAGACTTATGATCGCTGTCGTCAGCTGGCTGATGGTCTGCGCAAACTGGGTATCGATAAGAATGATACCGTCGCGGTGATGATGCCAAACACGCCAGCGATGGTCGAATGCGCCTTTGGGGTGCCGATGTCAGGCGGTGTGCTTTGTACCCTTAATACCCGTCTCGATATCAATGCGCTTAGCTTTTGTTTGCAGCATTCAGAAGCCAAAGTATTGATCTTGGACAGTGAGTTTGCTGAGCATGCCGAGATTATCGATGAAGCCTTTCCCAATCTTATCGTCATTCATGCGACAGATGCCGCGATCGATATTGAGCGTTTTGGTCAAATGAGCTACGAAGAGCTCATCGCCAGCTCAGACAACCTAGACAACTGGGAACGTCCATCGGATGAGTGGGATGCCATCGCCCTTAACTACACCTCGGGCACCACGGGCAAACCAAAAGGCGTGGTCTATCACCACCGCGGTGCCACGCTTAACGCTGTTTCCAATATTCTAGATTGGGATATGCCCAAGCACCCGATGTATCTATGGACACTGCCCCTATTTCACTGCAATGGCTGGTGCTTTCCTTGGACCATCGCCGAGCGCGCCGGTATCAACGTCTGCCTGCGCAAGATTGATGCAGATTTGATTTTGCAGCTGATTGCCAAGCACCAAGTGACACATTACTGCTCAGCGCCTGTGGTGCACAACATGATCGCAGGTGGCAAGGCTGAATATAAAGCAGCCATTACTCATGAAGTCAAAGGCTGGGTCGCTGGTGCGCCGCCCTCTGAGACCATGCTGGCGGCGATGGAAGCCATGGGCTTTCATATCTCGCACGTTTATGGTCTCACCGAAGTCTATGGGCCAGTCACCATCTGCGCTGAGCAAGACGAGTGGGAGACGCTGGATGTCGCTGGTCGCGCCCAGAAAAAATCACGTCAAGGCGTGACCTCGCATCTGATGACGGGTTTTGAGCTGTTTAAACAAGGCACCACGGAGCCAGTCGCCGCTGATGGGGAAGAGATGGGCGAGCTGGCCCTGCGCGGCAATATGGTGATGAAAGGTTACCTAAAAAGCCGCAAAGCGACCGAAGAAGCCTTTGCTGATGGTTGGTTCCGCACCGGTGACTTGGGGGTCAAATACCCTGATGGCTATATCAAAATTATGGATAGGCTAAAAGACATCATCATCTCAGGCGGCGAGAATATCTCAAGTATCGAGGTCGAAAACGTCTTATACAAAATGCCTGAAATCCAAAGCTGCGCCGTCGTCGCCGCACCGCACGACAAATGGGGCGAAGTGCCCGTGGCCTTTATCGAGATTCATGCTGGTAGCACCTTGCAGCGCGACCATGTGATGGAGCACTGCAAGCAGTACTTGGCAGGCTTTAAAGTGCCCAAGTACATTATCTTTGCTGAAATACCTAAAACCAGCACGGGCAAAGTACAAAAATACGAGCTGCGCCAAGCGGCCAAATCACTGGCACACGAAACACCCAAAGTCACCGCCAGTGCCAAAGCATAGCCATTAATCGTTTTATATCAGTACTGTAAAAAGGTCAGCCTAACGACTATCGTTAGGCTGACCTTTTTGATGCATAAGTTTTGATACATAAGTTTTGATATATGGGGATTGTCACTTAAGTCACCAGCGCTCAATCAAGCTTTGGCTCCACCCACTGATAGATGAGCATACCTGCTAGCATAGCAGCGGCAAATACATACGCTTGCCAGTGCCCTGTCCCCAGTAGCACAATGCTTGGGCCTGGACAGATACCCACAAGCCCCCAACCGATACCAAACATCATCGCGCCCATTAGCAGCTTTTTGTCAATCACAGTCTTACTTGGCAATAAGATAAAAGTGCCCGCCCAGCTGGTTTTTTGCCGCTTGGCCAACTGTACACCGATGATCGCCACTAGCAGCCCCCCACCCATCACCAAGGCCAAGGAGATATCCCACGCGCCAAAGACATCCAAAAACCCTTGCAACTTAGCAGGGTCGGTCATGCCTGCTATCAGCAGTCCCAAGCCGAATAATAAACCGGCCAGTAATCCAATCATATTTTTTAGCATTATTGTGCCTCATACTTCATCTGTTTATTCAAGCCGTTATAGATAAAACGAGCCGTCTATACTGCGTTAAGTCATTTTTAAAACATACCGAGTACATGCCTGCCCACATACACAGTCACGACACCAAACAACATAAAAGTCGCCGTCGCTGCCATTGAGCGTTTTGACAGGCGCGCGTTGCCGCAGATACCGTGGCCACTGGTACAGCCTGACCCCAAACGCGTGCCAAAACCCACTAATAGCCCAGCAACGAGCAACAAGGGTAATGACGTGGTGATCTCTATATCTGGCAGTGGTCGCACCAGACTATATAGTAAAGGCGAGACAATAAGCCCTGCGATAAACAGTATCTGCCACACCTCTATGTGTTTGGGTTTTAGCACGCTTGACACGATACCGCTGATGCCGGCTATACGCCCAATACCCAATAGCAAAACAACGGTCGATGTCCCTAATAGCAGACCCCCGACCAAGGATATCGGCGTAAAGGCCAGCCAATCTATCTGTATACTCATCATATTTACCTAAGCCAATTTTTATCAAAAATAAAATACATTCGTTTTACATAAATACATTATATAATAAAATATAATAAAAGGGTAAAAAAATACTGAACCCAATGATTATAGGTTCAGTATGTGATCTGGATGATGCCCAATCAGATAAATGGTGATTAGGGCATGCCCTCAGTTTAATACGAGCTATTAACTGGCCAATACTTCATCTAGCGCAGTTTCAAAGCGCTGCACAGCTCCGTCGATATCAGTCAATTTATCCAGACCAAACAGACCTAAGCGGAAGGTTTTAAAATTATCAGGCTCGCCAACTTTGAGCGGCACACCAGAGGCGATCTGTACGCCAGCCGCCGCAAACGCCGCGCCTTTATGCATATCATCACGGTCGGTATAAGAGACGACCACGCCTGGTGCTTGATAGCCTTCTGCTGCCACGCTCGCAATCCCTTTGGCTTCGAGCACGTGACGAATGCGCTTACCCAGCTCCCACTGCGCCTCACATAACTGATCAAAGCCGATTTTTTTGGCTTCATTGACGGTGTCGCGGAACTGACGCAAGCTATCAGTGGGCATCGTCGCATGATAAGCATGGCCGCCGTTTTCATAGGCGCGCATGATATTTAGCCACTGTTTTAGATCAATACTAAAGCTGTCCGACTCGGTGTTGTCTACTTTTTGTACAGCCGCTTCACTTAGCATGACCAGCCCTGCGCCTGGGGTGCTGCTCCAGCCTTTTTGTGGGGCGCTGATCAGCACATCGATGCCCAAGTCTTTCATATCAAGCCAGACACACCCTGAGGCGATACAGTCAATGACCAGCAAGCCACCAACGCTATGGACCGCCTCGGCCAATGCCTTGATATAGTCTGCTGATAAGATAATACCTGATGAGGTTTCGACGTGCGGGGCAAATACCATGGCAGGCTTGGTCTCTTTAATTTTAGCGACTGCATCTTCGATCGCGACAGGAGCAAACGGCTTTGGCGTATCGCCGTCTTCGCGGTGTGCTGTCAGTACCGTTGATGACTTGGCGATTTTGCCTTTGTCTAAAATTTGTGTCCAACGATAACTAAACCAGCCGTTACGGATGATCAAGCAGTCTTCATCATTGGCCAGCTGGCGCGCCACAGCCTCCATTCCATAAGTACCAGAGCCAGGAACGATGGCGACCGCATCGGCGTTATAGACAGATTTTAGGTCAGCAGATAAGTCGTTCATGACTTGCTGAAAGGCTTTTGACATATGGTTTAGGGCGCGGTCAGTATAGACCACGGAGTATTCTAGTAGGCCGTTTGGATCAATATCTTGACGTAAGGCAGTCATGGGATGCTCCTTGCTCGTTTTCGGATTTTTGGATGGGTATAACCTGTGTTTTCGCCCCATTGATTATAGGGGGTAATCTACCAAAAAACCAACCCGTGTTTAGTGAACGGGCGAGTAAGAGATTTAGCGGCGGCGGTGGGCGTCTTGGAGTCCCGAGACCACAAAATCTAGCAGCTCACTATCGCCTTGGCGGGCGGCTTTGCGCATAAGCTTGGATGGTGCGTGGGTCAGCGTCTGGGTAAGGCGACGTGACAGCTCGGTGAGGATATCTTCGGGATCGGCATTGTCTTGCTGTAGCTTGGCGATAGAGGCTTGTAGCAGCTTGTCCACCTGATCATGAGTACGGGCACGATACTGCTGGATGTCTTTGCCAACTTGACGGACCTGAAAACGGCGATCCATCTCAACGACCAGCTGACTGACCAATAATTCGGCATCGACAGCTGCCTGCCTGCGCTGCTCGATATTGCCTGCGATCACATGCTGCAAATCATCGACCGAGTACAGATATACATCATCGATACGGCTAATGGTCGAGTCGATGTCGCGCGGTACTGCCAAATCGATCATCAGCATCGGTTGATAACGACGGCGCTTGAGTGCCTGTAGCGTCATGGTTTTATCAATGAGTACATCCATACTGCCACTACAGCTACTGACAATATCGGCTTCACCCAGCACTTGCGGCAGCTCCGCAAGTGCTCTGACCTCGACGCGGCGATTGGGATGGCGCAATTCGGCCGCCAAGGCTTCGGCGCGCTCAGGGTTGCGATTACAAATAATCACTCGCCCCACACCCAGCCCTGCGATATGCGTCGCCACCAAGCGGTTCATCTCCCCTGCGGCAACGACCAATAGCGTCCGACTGGGCAAATCATTAAATATCTGCGTGACCAGTTTGGCCGCAGCAAAGCTCAACGACACCGCTTGCGCGCCCACCTTGGTCTCATTTCGCACGCGTTTGGCCGCGGCAAAGACTTGATCGACAATCCAGCCGAGCTGATTACTCAAGGCTTTTTGGTCTTGTGCCAAATGGACGGCACGCTTGATTTGACCAAGGATTTGCGGCTCACCCAAGATCATCGAGTCCAAACCTGCGGCCACTCGCAGCCAATGCGTCAGAGCATGGGTATCACGGTGCACGTATAAATGAGGCTCAATCTCGGCCAGTGGCAGCTGCTTAAACTCAGCCAGCCATGTTTTTATCTTAATAATATGAGCGCTGATGGCGGCGGCCGATAGAGTGGTGCTGGTGGTCGTGGCGGCGTTGGTTGCAGACGGGGCAGGCTCGCTTTCTGCAGGCTGCGGTACCAGTGCATAAATCTCGGTACGGTTACAGGTCGAGACGATCACACTGCCATCGGTAAAGGCCTCTAACTGCTCGAGTGCGACATTCACATCGTCACCAACAAGCGCCAAGCGCTCTCGTAGAGCGACTGGTGCGGTTTTGTGATTGACCCCAATGACCACTAATCTCATTATTGATAGACCATAAAAATGACGCTCACCTGCCAGCCATACGGTGTTTTGATTGTTTATATAAACCAATTCTTATATAGTCGACTCTAAATAAAACAGATACATTGTATTTCAACACGGAACTGTCTCATTTTTATCCTAAACTCACTATATATAATATATAAACAAAAAATACCGTTTGCGACGACAGCGCTAAAAGGAAGAGCTTAAAATCGCCTATTATATCATTATTACCAGCGTTAATTAACACTCACCCACTTCGGATGAGTATTTGCTTGTATCTGGGCACTTGCCCGACAAATCAACCACCTAGGCGACTTTTATGACGGGTATCATTACATGACACCCTGCATCTGTAATTGTGCGCTAGTTGAGTAACACGGCTGCTATTGTTTATCTTGTCATTCTACTCTTATAATGTTTGACAGGCACTTTCATCTGAGTGTTACCCTAAGTTTTCATCTCAGCCTGCATCATTGAAAACGCACCTTAACCTGACGAACCACCCCTTATTAAACGCTACCTATGGATTAGGCAGTCACTATCGGGCGAACACAGCTATTTATGATTTTTTTTGGGTCATTATTTCGGGCACCGCCAGCACTTGATGAGCGATTGAGCCTACGCGCTTTATTAAACCTCATTATAGAGCGCTTGTGCCAACGCTATCGGCTAACGCTATCGTTGGCTGTTTGTCTGTGCCTATCTGCCCCTGTGCACGCCAGTGCTATCGATATTCCAGCGAAGGCAGAAAACCAGCAAAACAGCGCCAGCACGCTTACGAGCGCCGCGACACCCAGCGCCAGCGAAAGACTGCCAGAGACTGTCGATGTGCAGCGCTTGGCTCCTGCTAGTATCTGGCAGCCTGAGCTAAACGAGCCAAGCTTGTACGCGCTTTTGGCAGCAGAGTTTGCCGCTGATCGCGATGACAAACAACGCGCCGTCGCCATCTATAAACAGCAATCATTCAAAAAGGATGCCACCGCTGTCTTTGAGCGGGCGCTGAGCCTGTCTTTACAAAACGAGAGTGTGGGCGACTCGTTACAGTTTGCCAAAACGTGGCAAGAGCAAAACCCCGATCACGTGCCTGCTTGGTTTTATGTCGCGCATTTGGCACTGCGTGCACACGATTACGTCTTGGCAGGCGAGACACTAAACCGCATCTTACGCTACGACCCACGCGCCGACTTAAGCGAGATATTAATCGGTATCTATCCCAATACCGATGCTGACAAACGCGATCTACTCGCCGCGCTTCAGCCGCTCGATAGCAAGCAAAATGCGTCATTGTCGGTACTAAAGGCAGGCCTGCTCTATCAATTTAATGAGCCTGAGATTGCTATTGTACATATCAACCGTGCGCTGGCACGCCAGCCTGATTATGTGCCTTTTATTACCCTAAAGGCAGATATCTTACGCAAAATCGTCACCGCCGAAACCGTGGTCAATTACCTTAGCCAAGCGCGCCTGCGCAACCCTGATAGCAAGAGTCTGTACCTATACGAGATTCGCTATTTACTGGACTTAAAACAAAGCCAAGAGGCGTGGCAATTATTACTACAAGCGCACGAGCATTTTCGTGAGGATGCGGAGATTACCTTGCTTGCCGCCTTGGTCAGTCTGGATATCGAAGAGTACCGCAGCGCTGATGAGCTGCTAAATATACTCGCCACATCTCCGGCTTATCTCGATCGGGCCTATTATTATCTGGGCATCAGTGCTGAGCGTCAGCAGCGCTTTGAGCAAGCCAAACACTATCTCAATGCAGTGATGCAAGAAGACTTGGTATTGGAGGCACGTCGAAAGGTGGTGGCGTTTGAGCTACTTGATGACGATGTCGCTGCCGCCATCAGCACTTTAGAAAAACTACGCAAACAATTTAGCGTCTTTGCCCCTGACACTTATGTCATGCAGGCCGATATTTTATGGCAACAAAACGAGCCGGATGAAGCGCTACGGCTGTTGACTCGGGCAGCGCGTAAATACCCTGACAATGAGATGCTATTGTTTGCTCGAGCTCAGCTCCTCGATGATAAAAACGACTATATCGTCAAACGCACCTTGCTCAATCATCTGCGCGCGCTCGATCCGAGCAATCTGGCCTATCAGCTAAGTTACGCCCAGCTGCTCTTGGCCAATGAGCCAAACTCTGAGCAAGGCTTGGCCTTGGCGACCGACATCATCCAAATTCGTTATGATGATCCGCGCTACGACAACGAGCTGCACTTGCAAGCGCTCAACATATTGGCAAGTAACGCCTTGACCAACCAACGCTATCAGCAAGTCATCGACTATCTACAGACGCCTTATGATGTCTTTCCGACCTTACGCTCAGGCACGCTGTTGCTACGTGCCTATCAAGGCCTGGGCGATAATGCCAAAGTCGAGGCCTTGCTTGCCGACTTGCAGCAGCGCTTTTCATTTGGTCAGCATAATATCAGCGACCGCATACAACTGTATTAGAGTCTGTGCAAAAGCGGGGTGCGGGGCACCGGTTACAAGGCACTTATAAGAAGCTAACAGCCGCGTATAAGCGAGTAACAAATAACGCTTAAGCTAGCCTTTAATCAAAATTATTATTTTTGCAAATTTGTTTGTTTTTGAGGATGTTTTATGCCAGTTGCCACCCTTTTTTTTCAGCTCCCTGCCGAGTTTAAATCCAAATATAAATCCAAGTGCAAATCTAAGTTTCAGTCTAAAGCTAAATCGCAAAAGCTGATCCTGCTGACAGCGATGGCGGCTACCCTTGCCATCACCTCTGGCTGTCAGTCTCTAAAGACTGCCAATGCTAGTCATCAATCAGGCACCATGATACAAGGTCAAAACAGCGAGCAGCCAAACAAGCTTGAGCGTTTTAATATCACCGGCAAGATTGGTGTGACCACGCCTGCCAGTGACAGCAGCGGCGCGCAAGGTGGCAGTGCGTTTTATGCATGGGGCCAGCAAGACGATCGATTTGCCATCGAGCTGATTGGCGCACTCGGTATTGGCAAAACCAATATCGAATACGATGGTCAGACGGCCACCTTGGTCAGCGAAAAAACCGGTACTTTGACCGCTGATGATCCTGAGACCCTGCTAAAAAAAGCCACAGGCTGGCAAGCGCCCATCTCGCAAATGCCCTACTGGATATCTGGTCGCCCCGCACCCTCAGACAGCGCGCCCAAGCTCGATGCACAAAACCGCCTGATAAGCTCGGTCAATGGTGAGTGGACAGCCAGCTTTACTTATAGAGGCTCAGACAAACGACCTTCCAAAATCAGCGCAGTGCAGCCACAAGGCAACAAGGTTGTCATGACGATTAATCATTAATCCATCAGGTATCAACAACGGATCGCCTTTCAAAAGCTATCGTTGCTCATTAATATAGCTTTTTATAACTGTACCTTATGATGAAAAAACATGACTGAAAACATATGATTGAAAATATAGCGGCATCATCTGCTTCTACGATGACTCGTCTCTCACCTGCCAAGCTCAATTTGTTTTTGCACATCACTGGCAAGCGCGCTGATGGCTATCATGATCTGCAAACGGTTTTTCGCCTGCTTGATTGGGGCGATTATCTGCATTTCTCACTTGTAGATGGCCTAGTAGACATCGATAGCACTTTAGCGATCGATCAGCTATGTGAGCGACTATTAAAGCTGACAGGCGCAGAAGCCATCACCAGCCATGTCACGGACAATCTGATCTTTCAGGCGGCCCGCGCTTTATTGGCCGCGGCCATAGCGTCAAACAAGCTATCCAAGCAGCTTGCGCCAGTGACGATTGAGCTGGACAAACACTTACCCATGGGCGCAGGGCTGGGCGGTGGCTCCTCTAATGCGGCGACGACACTGCTGGCACTTAATGAGATATGGGCGTTTGACTTCTCCCAAGATGAGATGATAAACATCGGTGCGACAGTGGGCGCAGATGTGCCGATTTTTATCTTTGGTCAGGACGCGATTGCGCAGGGCATTGGTGAGCAATTAACGCCGATAGCGCTACCAGATCAGCAGTATTTGGTCTTGACGCCTACGGCACATGTCAGCACCGCTGAGCTGTTTACCCATCCTACGCTGCAGCGTGATATTATCCCCCTCTCCATACCGACCATCAAGCGCCAAGCAGCGCACTATACACAAGCTCTACATGCGCCGTATCACAATGTCTTCACACCTGTCGTCACCGGCCTCGCCCCTGCCGTCGATGATGCATTACAGTATTTACAAGTCTTAGAGACGGTAGCACGCAGCACAGCACGGATGACCGGCTCTGGTAGTGCGGTATTTTTGCCATTGGATGCCAGTATTGCTACCGATAAGGCGTTAATAAAAAAATGGCTGGCAAATGCGCCTTGTCCTGCTTACTTGGTAGATAACTTATAATGGCGCTATCAGAGTACAGGCTGCGTCCCAAAAGCGGCGGCTTTCCTATACACACTAAGGCGGCTGATATAAATACTCCTTGCGCGCTACGCCGATGGAGACTACGTAACTGTATTTAAAAAGAGTATCACAACAGCACGTCAGAAAAATTTATACCCGCTCCACGTTGAAATATAGTGTATCTGTGTTATTTAGAATCGACTATATAAAAAATCGAGTGCAAAATTTTTTAATAAATACTAGAAAAAGGCGCAAATGACTTGCAAAATCTAAAAATTTACTTATAATAGGTCGCCACAATAGGGGTATAGCCAAGTTGGTAAGGCATCAGGTTTTGATCCTGACATCCGTTGGTTCGAGTCCAGCTACCCCTGCCATTTTTAGTTTGGATTGCTAGTGATAGCAATTGACAACACCTTCCCAATTTCGGTATAGTTCGCAATGAACACCGCTAGGGAACGCCGTCTTAGACGGTTGATAGGTAGCGACGCCTAGCTAATACTTTGTTAGCATTCAGCGCTCGTCCTGCCTAGACATTACAGGGGTATAGCCAAGTTGGTAAGGCATCAGGTTTTGATCCTGACATCCGTTGGTTCGAGTCCAGCTACCCCTGCCATTTTTTACTATCTTAGTAGTCTATAATTACTTTCACCACTCTTTTCTTTATTTGGGCAGTTAGACACTGCTTAGTGGTCGCTGCTTGAGTCAATAAATAGGACTTCAGTCATGCCTTATTTGGCAATTTTTACGGGCAACGCCCATCCAGAACTTGCGAAAACCGTCGCCGACCACCTACACATTCCTCTTGGTAAAGCTGACATCACGCGTTTTTCTGATGGCGAAATTGCCGTGGAAATCAAAGAGCACGTGCGCGGTAAAGACGTGTTTATCATGCAGCCGACTTGTGCACCGACCAACGACAATTTGATGGAAATCATGATGATGGCGGATGCGCTTCGTCGCTCTAGTGCGGGCCGTATTACAGCAGTCATGCCGTATTTTGGTTATGCCCGTCAGGACCGTCGTCCACGCTCAGCTCGCGTCCCTATCTCAGCCAAAGTCGTCGCCGATATGCTAAATATCGTCAGTATCGACCGCGTCATGACCGTAGATTTGCACTCAGATCAGATTCAGGGTTTCTTTGACATCCCTGTCGACAACATCTACGGCACCCCTGTCCTGTTAAATGACCTACAAAAACAAGACTACGACAACATCATGGTGGTATCGCCTGACGTTGGCGGTGTGGTACGTGCTCGTGCGATGGCCAAACAATTGGGCGACACCGACATGGCGATCATCGATAAGCGCCGTGCCCGTGCCAATGAGTCGCAAGTAATGCACATCATCGGTGATGTGCGTGATCGTGACTGCGTCATCGTTGATGATATGGTCGATACCGCAGGCACCCTATGCAAAGCCGCTGAAGCATTAAAAGAAAACGGCGCGCGCCGCGTATTGGCTTACATCACCCACCCTGTACTATCGGGTAATGCGCTAAAAAACATCTCTGAGTCAGCCCTAGATGAAGTGGTCGTGACTGATACCATTCCATTGTCTCCTGCTGCTCAATCTTGTAGCAAAATCCGCCAAGTCAGTATCGCACCGATGCTCGCTGAGAGCTTACGCCGCATCAATAACGAAGAGTCTATCAGCGCCATGTTTGACGCCTAACGACTTATCTGTCAGTGGCGGTTTGCACATACAGCTACACACACACCTGATATAAAAAAACAGCGCCATATTTGATGATATGGCGCTGTTTTTTGTGTTCGCATTTTGCGTAGGTCTTTATTATTGCTACAAAACCACGTATAATGCGCGCCTGTGCCGACCGTTTGTGTGATCTTTGATGGTTGGCATCTTTAAAAGTGCTGATCACGTTTGCCAGATAGGTTTTTGCTGATATTTGTCAGTAAACGATGACGGCAAATATATTGCTCTGTTTCTTGGTTGTCAGCGTCATTGATGACCGGTCATCGAGCTTTCATCACGTATTAGTGGATTGGTCGCAAATCCACTTTTTTATGACCAGACACTTCATTTATCTTTTTATAGGATTATATCCATGAGTATTAATCATTTCGAACTAAGTGCAGTTGCCCGTTCTGCAGAACAGCAAGGTAAAGGTGCGAGCCGCCGCCTACGTAAGCAGAACCTAGTACCTGCTATCATCTATGGTGGTGACGAAGAGCCAACTGCGGTTTCTATCAAAATCAATGAGCTGGTTAAGTCTCTTGAATTTGAAGCGTTTTTCTCACACATCTTGACGCTAAATGTCGATGGCGAAGCGCATCAGGTCGTTATCAAAGACCTACAACGCCATCCAGCTAAAGGCTTCCCAATGCATGCTGATTTCCAGCGCATTGTAAAAGGTCAGAAAATCAATATGAATGTTCCTGTGCATTTCACTGGCCGTGAAGAAGCACCAGGTACAAAAGCTGGCGGTATCTTGTCTACCCTCGTCTCTGACATCGAAATCGTTTGCCTACCATCACAACTACCTGAATACCTAGAAGTTGACGTATCAGGCATGGAAATCGGCGATCTATTCCGTCTATCAGACATCAAACTACCAGAAGGTGTTATCATCTTCGAACTTGATATGGAAGATGCACACGACCGTACTATCGTTAACATGCAGCCACCAACGGTTGAAGAAGTTGACGAAGATGCTGACGAAGTCGATGCAGCTGACGTACCTGCGACCGAGCAAGGCGCTGAAAACAAAGACGGCGAATAATAAACGACCGCTAGGTCGTGGCACTATGCCGTCGACCTGCTGATAGGTTCGTTTCGTCAAAAAAAACAGCAGGTGATGTATATCTCCTGCTGTTTTTGTAAGTAGGGTTTGAGCATCACAGTGCTGTCAGACATAAACGACAGCACAATCAACCTTACGCTCATTTATCACATTTAAGCAGGATGTTTTTATGGCCATAAAGCTTATTGTCGGTCTTGGTAATCCCGGTCAGCAGTATATGTTTACGCGTCATAATGCAGGGTTTTGGTTTGTCTATCATTTGGCGCAGCAGTTCAATATCGCCCTTTCTCCTGACAAAAAGTTTCATGGGATAACGGGACGCGGACAGATTCATGGCGCTGATGTACGCTTGCTGATGCCATCGACCTTTATGAACAAATCGGGTCAATCGGTGGTACCGATGGTCAACTTTTATGGCATCGACAACGATGAGCTGTTGATCGCGCACGACGAGCTGGATATTCCAGCGGGTAGTATCAAGCTCAAAACAAATGGCGGCCATGGCGGCCATAACGGTCTGCGTGATATCACCCCGCATATCGGCAACGACTTTCATCGACTGCGTATCGGTATCGGGCATCCAGGTCACAAATCAAAGGTCAGTGGACATGTCCTCTCAAAGGCCTCACCTGATGAGCAGATTGCCATCGACAGTGCTCTGAGCGCCGCGTTTGATGCGTTGCCATTGCTGTTAGGCGGTGATATCGAAAAAGCCCGTTCACAAATTAATGGTTTTAAACTGCCCGAATCATAACGGCCAGACCTTTACCGCTGGGCTTTTACGACTGCGCTTGTTACGTGATACTTTATAGTAGTCTTTTATTTTGGCAAAATCGCCCCCACTAACATGATGATTTCGTTCATTAATCTTTGTTACGCTAAGGAAGCAACTTATGCTACTTAATATGCTTAAATGCAAATTACATCGTGCCCGCGTCACTCATGCCGAGCTGCACTACGAAGGCTCATGCGGTATCGATGGTGATTTATTGGACCTCGCCGGTCTGCGCGAAAACGAATCAATCGACATCTATAATGTCACCAATGGCAAG
Organism: Psychrobacter halodurans; assembly: GCF_017498075.1. Classification (NCBI taxonomy): domain Bacteria; kingdom Pseudomonadati; phylum Pseudomonadota; class Gammaproteobacteria; order Moraxellales; family Moraxellaceae; genus Psychrobacter; species Psychrobacter halodurans. Next base: position 35,577 of record NZ_JAGBKN010000018.1, on the reverse strand, counting down.
CGTTTTCGTACTTATGCGATTCGCGCCGAAGCAGGCTCTGGTATCATCTCATTAAATGGTGCTGCTGCTCATATGGCAGACTTAGGCGATATCGTCATTATCTGTGCTTATGCGCACTTTGATGAAGCAGAAGCTGCGACCTACCAGCCAAAACTGGTCTACTGCAACGAAGACAACACGGTAAAAGACACCGCCAATATCATCCCTGTACAAGTGGCTTAAGCGCCTGACGCTCCAAGCGCTGCTGACCCATATCAGACGTCACCGCTGTCAGCCGCCAAGGCATATATATGATTATCGTACATAAAAGCTGACTCTACAGAGGATTCAGCTTTTTTTGTGCCATTTTTATCTGGCACATTTATATTTTTCTCCAAACTTAAAGATGGGCGGCGCTGGACAATACCTGCCAGCTACTTTGTAGATAAACCTATTTTTAACGGTTTGACAAGTTTTAACGGCTTGACAGGGGTTGGCGTGTTTTTTGAGTTTGGTGTCATGATTCATTGATAAGGAAACATACTGATGTGGTTGGCAGTTACTGCTGTATTGATCGGCTTGGCAATTTTGGTATGGAGTGCAGACGTTTTTATTGATGGTGCCACGGCGCTGGCAAAAAAACTCAATGTACCCAGTTTTTTGATTGGGGTCATTATTTTGGGTCTTGGCACTTCTGCACCCGAAATGGTGGTGTCGGTACTGGCCGCCTTAGAAGGCAGTCCGGAGCTGGCACTGGGTAATGCCTATGGCTCAAACATCATCAATATCGCCTTGGTACTGGGCGCAACTGCCCTAATAAGCCCCATAATCATCCATAAAGGCATCATAAAACGCGATCTGCCAATATTGCTCATCATTACCGCTTTGGCCGCGTGGCAGCTGCGTGACGGGCAGCTGAGTATCGTTGATGGACTGGCACTCTTAGCACTATTGGTCGTGGTCTTAGGCATCCAGATCGTGCTGAGCTTGCGAGAAGGCAGCTCACATAAGGTTGATGATATCGATGATAATAAGATTGTAGAGCACCGCGCAGTGGATGACGCGCTGAGCGCAGCAAATAGTGAGCCAAGCTTGCTGCGTGGTTTGTGGGCATTGTTCCTTGGACTGACCATGCTGGTGGCCAGCTCGCGCGCCATCGTCTGGGGTGCAGTAGAGTTGGCGACGCTATGGGGATTGAGCGAGCTGATTATCGGTCTGACCATCGTCGCCGTCGGCACGTCTTTGCCTGAGCTGGTGGCCAGCCTATCAGCGGCGCGCAAAGGCGAACACGATATGGCACTGGGCAACATCATCGGCTCTAATATTTTCAACACTTTAGGCGTGGTGGGTCTGGCAGCCTTGATCGCTCCGATTAGCGCCAGTCCGATTATTTTGTCGCGTGATGTGCTGGCGATGAGTGCAATTACGCTGCTACTTGTCGTGCTGTGCGGCGCCGCTTTTATCAGACATCGCCCCTTTAGCCGGGGCTCAGGTGCGGCGTTGATGCTGTTTTTTGTCGGCTACACACTGTGGCTGATGCAAACCGTCAACATGTAGAGAGAAGATGAGATCGAGGTAGGTGTGCTAACTGCCAGCGCTTTATCACCCCTGTATGATAAGCGGCACAAATGACGCTTATCATATAGTGAGTTCAGTATAAAAACGATACAGTGGGACTGGGATAATTTTTACGCAGCATCGAGCAGCGTAGGCACAGCACGCAAGGAAAATTTATCCCAGTTCCACGTTGACATATAATGTATCTGTTTTATTTAGAATCGACTATACAATCTCACAGTTATTGATTTTTCTTACGGTTTTTAAAACCGCGCCATAGTCCCTCATGCGCCACTTTTGGCATCTTAAGAGTAATGGAGTTTGAGAGCATATCTTGTACGGCAAGACCGCGGCGATTAAACAAACAAAACACGTAATTAAAAATTAAACCCAAGAACGCACTGGTTAGCATAATCGTGCGCGAACCACCGATCAGGCTACCGATGACACCAAACAGCAACGGCATCAAACAAGCCGCCAATATGCGTTTAAACGACTGCCCCCAAGTCAATAAATGCCCAGCATTGTTGACGGTCTTTAGCCGCCATGTCTGCATGCCAAGGGTCTGGCCGCCGCGTCGCCAAAATATCCCATAAAACGCCACCAAGGTCAAAACAAAGGCCGGCGTCATGACAAGGTTTTGATACCAAGTCGGTAGCGACTGCGCTTGCGACGATTCGGTACCAGTCTCCATGGTCAGCAAAGTCCCAATCACCGTCAACATCGTACCGACCAAAAACAACAGCGCCAAAATCAGCATACCATCATACAAAATCGCCACCACCCGAGTTAAGGGTTTGGCAATGCTAGGTGCTTCATTTGGGTCTTGCTGCACAGGCGCACCGGGTGCAGAGGGTTTAGGCGCAGAGGGGTTGGACGCAGTTTTTGGCGGGCGTTTGGATAAACTTTTTGACATGGTACAAGCTCATAGCAAGCAGTGAATAGTAGCGCTATTGTACCGTAATTCAAACGCTTATCGTACCTTTGATGATTAAAGACATATGCGCCACGTGCTACTGGTATGTATTGTGCGCAAATGATAGATATAAAAAAGACAGACACAAAAAAATCGCCAAAGTGTCATAAGACAGGCGATTATTTTAGGTTTTGCTTAAACCTTAAAAAGGTAAGCTAGTATGCAAATGGTGCGCCTGGAGAGATTCGAACTCCCGACCCCTTAGTTCGTAGCCAAGTGCTCTATCCAACTGAGCTACAGGCGCGTATTTTGCACATCATTCACTACAGTGTTTAATAACAATTGCAGTAAATTAGGTTGGTCATTATATAGATAATATCGCTTATGTCAACTGATTTTTTAAGATAATTTCAAATTATTTTTTGAAGTCATCGCTAAAAAATCATTTATCGTCGATATACTGCGTTAGCACTATTATAACAACAAAATAAATGGCGGTGAAGGAGGGATTCGAACCCTCGATACGCTTACACGTATGGTTCCTTAGCAGGGAACTGGTTTCAGCCACTCACCCACTTCACCGAACGAAGTAAGACACTTATAATACTGTTCAAAAACAGCCTTATAAATACAGTATCGATGCTAACGATACGTCTTATGTCGTGGGCGAGTATTATAACAAAGCCAAAACGAATTGCAAGCCTTGTCGGCAGATTTAATCTCGCTTTTATGATAATTATTGATTTAAATGCTTTTATCGCTCATTGTGCCCAACAATACTGCCCAAATCTGTACATCAGAGACCTCCTATACACAAGGCTGCAATAGGCTGGTTTGTTTGAATGAACCACCTGCCATAAGTACAATCAATGCAACACAAAACTGGCACTTTTTATGTCTGTAGAACGCTACTTGTTTTAAAACAGGTTAACGCTATGCTGATACTGGCTTTTTGCTTATTGGCTGGCTATAGTATTTATCAGTTTTCTGATAGCTCTTATAAATAAAAGGATATGTTATGCGACCCGTGGTACTGTGTTTTTCAGGATTGGACCCCTCAGGCGGTGCTGGGCTACAAGCGGATATCGAGGCCATCGGCCAAGCCGGCGCCCATGCCGCCATCGCTTGTACCGCCATCACCATCCAAAGCTCGCAGCAGGTGTATGGGTTTGAGGCGTGTGCGGCCAGTTTGGTCAAAGATCAAGCCATCGCCGTGCTCGAAGATCTGCCGGTCCGTGCCATAAAATCCGGCATGCTTGGCACCACTGACAATATCGCCATGCTTACAGAGCTGTTTGCCAAGCAAACCATCGACGCTGACACGCCGTTTGTCTTAGACCCTGTGCTGGTCGCCAATAGCGGCGGCAGCTTGGGCAATGAGCAGACCTTGGTCACCGCCTTTCGCAAGCTGCTCCCCTACGCGACCTTAATCACCCCCAATACGCATGAGCTGCGTGCGCTAAGCGGCGAGCAAGACCTACATGTCGCTGCACGAAAACTGTGTGCGCAAGGCACCCGTGCCGTCTTGGTAAAAACCTCCCATGACTTCGACAGCGGCGATATCGAGCAGTATCTGTATATCAATGGTGAGATGGTACATCAGAGTATTTTGCCGCGCCTAAAAGGTGAGTTTCATGGCTCTGGCTGCTCGCTTGCCAGCTTTATCGCTGGACACTTAGCCGTGGGCGATGCGCTGGTTGACGCCGTCAAAGCGGCAGATAACTGGATCACTCAGACGCTACGCGCCGCTGACGTCCCGCACCCTGACGACGACGCCGCCCAACTGATACCCAATCGTTTTGTCAATTATTCACAAATCCAATAAATATATACAAAAAGGGCGCTCTATATCGATAGAGCGCCCTTTACTCAGGCTAGTTAACAGCGCAGCGCCCTAGTGTTAACCCAACATTGGCATAAAGCTGGCGGCCAAACCACCGATGAATATCTCAAGTAAATAAAACGCCAAAAAAGCCACCATCGGTGACAAATCAAACATGCCTAAGTTTGGCGTGATGCGGCGAAACGGTGCCAAAATAGGCTCCGCCAGACTGATGATAATACCGATAATTGGATGCTGAGACTGAGTAAATACCACAATCCAGCTGACGATAATAGAGCCGATGACCAAGTAGCGACACATACGCAAAAAGTCTAATAATAAGCTGGTGGTGCCCGTAAAAAACAACGGCACCGGCGCAATGCCTTTATGCATCAAAGCGGCTTTGCCAGAGATGTCGATCAGACGAATCAAAAACATCAATACAATGGCAGCGATGCTGATTCGGCCTTGCGCGACGGTCGGAAAAATACGCCCAAACACATCGACGATATGGGTCGCTTTATAGGCAGGGGCAATCATGGGGTTACGAGCATCCATACCAGCAAACTGCAGCATAAAACGAATAAACACCAACATCATGGCGAAAGTGGTGACCAAATCAAAGATTTGAAATAACATGTTGTTCATGAAGCGCTACTCAATGTGACGTTATTAACGGATTTTAAGAAGACGAATGTCTTTATCAGGCGTTTTTTGATTAAAAGTGAGATATGCCGTCGTGTCTGACATATCCCAAGATAGATAACAGCAGTCAGCGATTATTTACTCATCTCTTCGCTCAGCGCTTGGCTGCGATCGTAGCAGGCTTGCATGGCTTCAATGATTTGACGACCAATCTCGTTGGCTTGCATAGACTCGACGGCCGCTTGCGTCGTACCATTTGGCGAGGTGACCTTACGGCGCAGCTCGGCTGGTGCGTCATCACTATTCATCGCCATTTTTGCCGCGCCTAGCATAGTCTGCATGGCCAGTGCTGACGCTTGCTCTTTATTCAACCCCAGCGCGACTGCACCATCAACCATCGACTCGATAAAGTAAAACATATAAGCAGGCGCTGAGCCTGAAACGGCCGTGACCGCATGCATATGTGCTTCATCATCGACCCACATGACTAACCCTGATGCTTCCATCACCGCCGTTGCCAATTGCTTTTGTTCTGCAGAGATAGCGTCTGTACCATATAGGCCAGTCGCACCCATCTGAATCATCGCCGGTGTGTTTGGCATCGCGCGCACGATATTGCTATAGCCGCCGAGCATGTCTGTCAATAAAGCCGTCGACAGACCTGCCGCGACCGAAATCACCAGCTGCTGATCTAGCGCAGCGGCAAAGCCGCTCACCACCGCTTTCATCACTTGCGGCTTGACGGCCAATACCACGATGTCAGCACCGATAACAGCAGCGGTAGCATCGGCGGTTGGGTCGACAGCGTTTAGCCCTTTAGCAGATAGCTGCTCGCGCGCCTCGCTACTAGGGTCAGCAACTGTAATCAAGCTTGGCTCCACACCGCAGCTGACAAGCCCACTAATCAGAGCCTGCGCCATGTTGCCGCCACCGATAAAGCTGATTTTTTTATTATCTAATACTGACATACTTGTCTCCTACGCGAAAATCCAAAAGTATTCAAACTAACATACTGCTAGGGAAAATGACACTCAGTTTACCATACTGCTACTGGCATCGTTTGATAAATTCAGCGGCTTACTTGCCCGCTTGTTGCCTCATTGACTGATAGAGTTATCGCCTCTATTTGGACGGATTTTGGCGCAGCTTTGGTATTGCTGGCTTTGTTGTCTAGCGCGCTTTTTGTATCATAATCTGACTGACGACACCCTCAGCTATCTCATCAAACGCCGCCGGATGATTACTCTCTACGCGCATGATATCTGTGTGCAATATCCAACAATCAAAAGGCGACAGCAATAAGATAGGCACGGCAGCTGCGTTTTCGATCAGATCGTCTTGTCCGTCTTTTGAATGCCTACAGTCGACGCTTACTATCACCAAGCTTTCACGCAGCCATACTGGTATGCCCAGCGTTTGATATAGTTTTTTGCCCGCTTGTGGCCGCGGCATGGACACCGTGCGCACGCGCTGCTGCCGCGCTAACGGCGCAAACGAGAGACGAATGGTACCCTGATGGTTGGCAAGCTTATCTCTTAGTGTACCTTTGCTTAACGTGTCTTTTATTAACATGTCCTTACTGAACGTAGCACTGCTGCTTCTATCACCACCCAATAAAGTGGCTAAAGCATGAGGCCAAATCTTGGCTTGCCAAACGAAATGTGTGTCACTGCGTAATGTCATCAAGATAGGCTGCTGTCTGATAGCAGGTGTACTAGCTACCTCATCTGTCAGATCAGAGATTACATGCTCCACCTTACCCAGCGGTAATGTCAGCCAATCCAGCCAGTCGCTACTTATACGATACAGCCGCTGACGATAACGGCGAATGACGTAAGACTGTAGACTCGCTTGCCAAAAAAGCGCGGTTTGGTGGTTAGAGTCCTGACGCCGGCTAAGGCCAAATACCTCATCTACCAGCTGCTTTGTGGGTGGTAATGGCTCATCTTGAGTAAGCCAATGATGCAGCAATTGGCGCTGACGGTATGACGACAGCGTGTTTAGCACTGCTATATTGAGTACCCGCTGGGCGGACGCGAGCTGCAAGTCACTGACTGCTACCCGCTGCAGATCCTCTATTGCCTGATCATTGATGATGGATTGTGCGTCACTTAATAGCTGGGCGCTACGAGCGATATTATCAATAACGTTTGGATTGTACGTGGCCAAAACTGGCATGATATCGCGGCGCAGACCACTACGGACATTGTCCCCTGCCTCATTGGTTGGGTCATCAATATAGGGGAGTTGTAGACGCTGCGCATAACGGCTGATCTTACTGCGTTTGGCAGTCAACCATGGCCGCCACAGTGCGTTGCGCCGGCCACCTTGTGTTTGCGTGCGCCACGGCTGCATCCCTGATAGCCCATTGACCCCAGCGCCTTGTATCAGCCGCATCAGTATCGTTTCGGCTTGATCATCAGCATGATGCGCAAGCATCAGTACATCGTCGGTGTTGAGTACGGCGCGCATCACCTCATAGCGGGCGTGCCGTGCTGCCTGCTCGTCTTGACCTTTGACCTGTGCGCGCAAGATTTGACAAGGCAGATTTTGCGCGGTGGCCCAACGCGCGACGTGCTGCGCCCAGACGCTGCTATCTGCTTGCAGGCCATGATCGACGTGCAGCAACTGCGGCAAAAACGGCAAGCGGCCGTGATGATATAGCTGGACACACAGCGCCGCCAGCGCTAAAGAGTCTCGCCCACCACTACAGGCCAGCCAGACGCGCCGGCCATGCAGCTGCGCGCCGTATTCTGTCAGACTACTCAGCAATGCCTGCGCCAAACCTTCATCAATTGGTAGCGTCGCTATGGGCTTAATAGGAGAGGGAATAATTGCGCTACTGGTCATAATCAGCCTTGTTTATAGCAAGCAAAATATCATGAGCCTTGACATATGTACGTCGTATAGAAATTATGCTGTTAATTATAGTAAAGTCCAAATACGTCAGATACATGGCGATTAAGTCACTCAATACAAAGTTATTTTTTAAAGGATTTAAATCGTAGTAGTTAAAAAGTAGCGGAGAATATCTGGCTGCTTAGATGATTGAACAATTTATTGGCTCAAAATCTTATAAACCACCTCTTATAAATCACCTATGCATAAAAAAACGCGCCATATAATGACACGTTTTTATTTTAGCACTTTTACTTTGCGATATGACTCATCAATAAATCAGCAAGGCAGCATCACTTCAGAGTCAAAGGATTTGAGCTTTTCATAACGCAGCGCGCAGCGGGTTTCAACATCCATCTCATTGAGCGCTTTTAATTGCTCAGTGAGCAAGGACTTTAGTGCGTCCATGACAGGCTGCGGCTGTACGTGCGCGCCCTCACCTTCCTCAATGACCGCATCAATCAGACCCATTTGATGCAGGTTTACCGCGTTTAGCTTCAACGCTTCACTGGCGTCTTGGGCTTTTTCGGCAGTCTTCCATAAGATAGAAGCGCAGCCTTCAGGTGAGATGACCGAGTAGATACTGTTTTGTAGCATATTGACCCTGTCACCCACGCCGATGGCCAGCGCACCGCCTGAGCCGCCTTCACCGATGATGGTCACGATGATAGGAACTTGTAAACTAGAGAAGACTGCGATACTCTCCGCGATGGCTTGTGCTTGGCCGCGCTCTTCTGCGCCCACTCCTGGGTACGCGCCTTGGGTATCGACAAAGGTCATCACCGGAATATTAAAACGCTCAGCCATTTTTACCAAACGAATAACTTTACGATAACCCTCAGGATTGGCCATACCAAAATTATGGGCGATACGCTCACGAGTGCTGCGACCACGGTGCTGACCGATGACCATCACAGGCTGACCCTCAAAACGCGCCAGACCACCTACGATGGCCTTGTCATCAGCAAACGCGCGGTCGCCATGTAATTCATCAAACTCGGTAAACAGCTGATTGACATAGTCCATAAACAATGGACGCTTAGCGTGCCGTGCAAGCTGCACACTATCCCAGACAGTGCTCATAAATGCTTCCCTTTAATAATTATACTCAATAATGTTATCGGTTTTTGATAATAAAAGTACAGTTGTAAACTCAATAGAAGCTATAGTAGCACATCTTAAATGGCATGACATTATTGTCAAAGCGGCTTTTGTTACCTAGATCTGTAAACCACCTTACTAACGATAGGGCACATGCCACCGGTAAGGCACATTGATACGTCGATGGTGTCCGTCATCTGGCATAATAATATGGTTAATTCACTTTAAAACCGATATAGTGCAGCTGGTATGAATTTTGCGTAGCCTCTGTCAGCGTAGACACAGCAAGCAAGGAAAATTTGTACCAGTTGCACGTTTATATGAGCGTATCGATTTTATTTCGAACTAACTATAGTCATAAATGCTAGAGCCATCAGACCTCTATCACGCTAAGCTTGATACCCCATTTGGCAAACTGCTCAATCTCGGTATGCAAATCTGGCAACAAAAACGCATAGTGCTCACTACTATCGGCAACCGTGATCTGCCAGCAGTGATCATCGACGACAGCGAGCTGTAATGCTGGTAGCTCATGGTCGCTGCGGCTGTGATGCGCCAATACTGCCAAGCGCAGGAGCAAGCACAGATAGACCAACTGGTTGCCACCGATGGTACAGGTTTGCTCCAACATATCGGCTTTTAGCTTACGGCGGTGATTGAGCATCAGCTGCGCCATGCGCTTTTGGTCGACCTGTGAAAACCCCGGAATATCTGAGTGCTCAAGCAAATAAGCACTGTGCTTATGGTAGCTACTGTGACTGATCGCCAGCCCTATCTCGTGCAAAAACGCCGCCCGTCTGAGCAAATCGCCATCATCACTACTCAGACCCAGCGTACCTTTGACTTGTTCAAATAAATGCCGACTGGTTTTGACCACTTGTTTGGCTTGTTTTTTGTCGCCTGAATAGCGTTTGATCAGTGCCAGCACGCTGCGGTCACGCACGTCTTCACTCGCAAAACGCCCTAACATATCATACATGACGCCTTCGCGCAGCGCGCCGTCAGAATAGACGATGGTCTCGATGCCCAGCACTTTCATCACCGCGCGCAGGACCGCCACCCCCGCTGGAAACACCGCCTTTCGATGCTCTTTGACACCTTCTAAATCGATATCGCCGACGTTGCCGATCTTTAGCAGCAGTTTTTCGAGTTTTTTCACCCCTTTATAGGTAATGCGCTCTTGCTCATCGGCCCAGCCCTTTGACACCAACACATTTCGCACCGCTTTGATGGTACCACTTGAGCCGACCACACTGCTCCAGCCGACTTTTTGGTAACGGCCATTGATCGCCAGTACTTCTTTACGCGCGCCTGCGATGGCATTGGTAAACGCGTCTTTGGTAATCTGCCCATCAGCAAAGTACTTTTGGGTAAAGGCCACGCAGCCCATCTGCAAACTCTCGGTCAGTAGCGGGTCGAACTCTTGGCCGATGATAAACTCCGTCGAGCCGCCACCAATATCGATGACCAAACGCTTATCACTACTGGCATTGGTATGTGAAACGCCCAAATAAATCAAACGCGCCTCTTCTCGTCCTGCGATAATCTCGATAGGCTTGGGCAAAATCTTATTGGCACGGCTGATAAAGTCATTGGCGTTTTTGGCTTGGCGCAAGGCGTTGGTGGCAACCACCCGAATACGCTCAGGCGGCACCGAATCCAAACGCGCCACAAAGCGGCTAAGACATCCAAGGCCACGCTTTTCAGCCGCCGCGCTTAGGATGTTGTGCTCATCCAGTCCCGCGGCCAGCTGCACTTTTTCTGACATAGAGACGACTTTACGCACCTCCCCATGATCTAAACGAGCGATGGCTAAGTGAAAACTATTGGAGCCGATATCAATGGCGGCCATCATTTCATCGTCGGCGATTGGCGGGTTTGTAAAATAATCAATGGGCATAAGCGAAATCGTTACCATATTAGTGGGATAAAAGGTACATACATGGGCGGCGCTGGGTCAAACGGCTGGCTCAAGCAAAGCCAAGCTGTCAAACACCTTATAATAACCAAACTATAAAAACCACATGACAAAAACGGGCCATCAACATCAATGTAAGAGGCCAACAGACAGCAGTGACACAATTTTCGCCATTAAAGCATTTATGCCAAACACTGGCAAGCGACCCAAATGCTAATTAAGCAGCAAGCGCATCATCGACAAAATAACAAATGCGCCATAAACATCCATTGCTTGTGTTAAGGATAGCGTTTTGCTACATTAAAAACGACCAATATTATAATAAATAACAGTCACTTAATGACCGCCTAGCCGTTTTAGTAAAACAAAAAGCCCCCTAATGTCCACACTCAATAAACGATTAGCAAGGAAGCTAAATAAATGAATCAAACTACCATACAAAACACTACCAAAAACACCGATGCTCAAGCGGCCAGCAATGCTAAAAAAAGCATGATGATAGCTGTCAGCCCAACCAAACAAAGCTTTTATGATTTTTATTTAGATGAGCATCAAAACATGGCTTGCCGCCGGTTGCACTTCGCAGGTAGTAGCTTTGGCTTACTGGGCCTGGCAAAGTCGGTCAAGTCGCGCTCGCCCGCCCCGCTGCTTAAAGGCATCGCCGCAGGTTATGCCTGTGCCTGGGTCGGTCATTTTTTCTTTGAAAAAAACAAACCCGCGTCGTTTAAGTCTCCACTAAAAAGCTTTGTCAGCGACTTTCGTATGTACAGTGACGTACTGCGCGGCCGACTGAGCCTAAAAGATGCTAAGTTTGATAAAATCAAATAAAGGCTGTACACCGCATTCATATCCATAAAAAAAGGTCAGCACCATTTATGATACTGACCTTTTTAGAGCGCTCATTTTCAGAGCGTTCAAACCCATGCTAAAAACCGCAACTACGCTGTTGCCATCTCAGCAAATATCTCGTCAGCGGCTTTGATTGAGGCATCGATGTCTGCATCGCTGTGCTTGATAGACATAAAGCCTGCTTCATATGCTGACGGTGCCAAATAAATACCGCGATCTAACATGCCATGGAAAAAGGTGTTAAAGGCTTCCATATCACACTGCGTCACGTCATTGAAGTTTTGCGGTACAGTAGTGTCGCAGTCTTTGACAAAAAACATGCCAAACATGCCGCCGACGTTATTGGTGCGTAGATTGATACCATGTTTGTCCGCAGCTGCCTGAAAGCCGCTGATTAGCTTATCTACTTTGGCCGATAGCTCGTCATAAAAACCCGCGACCGTTAAGTCCTCAAACATCGCAATACCTGCACGCATGGCAAGTGGGTTGCCCGATAGCGTACCCGCTTGATAAACGCCGCCTAGTGGGGCAATACAAGACATGATTTTCTCTTTTCCGCCAAATGCGCCTACTGGCAGGCCAGCACCGATGATTTTGCCAAAACAGGTCAGATCAGGGTCGATACCGAAATGTGCCTGCGCGCCGCCAAGACCGACACGAAAACCCGTCATCACTTCATCAAAGATTAGCACGGCGTCGTTGGCAGTACACTCAGCACGCAAGGTATCGTGGAACGCTTGCGTGGGCACGACCATATTCATGTTGCCAGCGATCGGCTCCAAGATGACACAAGCGATCTCATCACCCCACTTTTCAAAACAATCCTTAATCGCTTGCGGATCGTTATAAGGAATGGTGATGGTATGCTTGGCAAAATCCGCTGGCACGCCTTTTGAGGTTGGCTCGCCAATGTCGAGCATTCCTGAGCCTGCTTTGACCAATAAGCTGTCTGAATGGCCATGGTAGCAGCCTTCGAACTTAACGATTTTGTCACGTCCCGTATAGCCACGCGCCAAACGGATGGCGCTCATGGTCGCCTCCGTGCCTGAGTTGGTCATGCGAATCATCTCAACGCTTGGCACGATCTCGCAGATCTTATCGGCAACGGTGGTTTCAAATGGGGTTGGTGTACCAAAGCTCAGGCCATCATCCGCCGCTTTTTTGACCGCATCGATCACCTTTGGATGAGCATGACCCAAAATCATCGGCCCCCACGAGCCAACATAATCGATATAGCCATTGTCTTCGGTATCATAGATTTTGCTACCGCTGGCACGATGCATAAAAATCGGCGTACCACCTACTCCAGCAAAGGCACGGACAGGTGAGTTGACACCGCCTGGGATATGTTTGCGAGCTTGCGCAAATAGTTGTTCGTTTTTAGTACTCATAAATATTCTCTATTATTGTAGTAAAGGTAATGGTGACGTAAGCCATCTTTAGTCTGTTGGCTTGCAGGCGTTTTATGCCTTTTTTACCACCGAGGATTTTAGCTTCATCGGCCCATAGCCATCGAGCTTACAGTCGATATCATGACCATCGCTCGCATCTGGTAGCAAACGAATGCTTTTGGCCTTGGTGCCTACCTTGATGATGAGTGAGGAGCCTTTAACTTTTAAATCTTTGATGACGGTCACCGCGTCGCCATCTTGTAGCTCGTTGCCGACGGCATCGCGAATGACAGCGCCTTGAGCCTCGGCTTCTGCAGCGTCAGTTTCCGCGGCTGTCCACTCATGGGCACACATGGGACATACCAGCAACGCACCATCTTCATACGTATATTCAGCATCACATTTTGGACAATTTGGTAAGCTCATCGTTTCCTCGGCAGCCAGCAATATTTAGGTGTATTGTAGAGCTAACATTGTACCGTAACTCGCCATCTTTAACCAATTTGTACGGTTGAAAAATGGTCACTCTACCCAACTTATACCGTAACCATTGGCGAGGCACTGTTGTTTTTTACGGCAGTGCTTTTTGTGGTACTCTTCTTAATCTCATCTGGTTTTTATAGGCGCGTAATTGGTCAAAGGAGTCTGATACCAGCCCTTACCTACTATGCGCAAACCCTGCTAATCAGCGCTCAAAAAAGGATAATAACAATGACTCAATCTACCGATATACCGACTCTACTGCAGTTTTCTCAATTGACGCTCCAAGGCGAGGATGCCGAAAAATTCTTGCAAAGCCAGCTGACCATTGACGTCACCAAACTCGGACTCAGCTATCAAGCTGCTGCCATTAGCAACCTAAAGGGCCGCATCGAGTTTGGCATTTGGATCAAAAAACAAGCCGAAAATCACTTTGATATCGTCATCAGCGCTGACTGTGCTGACAGCTTACAAGCCCATCTTAAAAAGTACGGCGCATTTTCGAAGTTTGAGACCAGCGCTCCAGCCGCCATCTATCCTTGTGTGCTCGCTGATGAGCCGACTTTTAGTCACAAAGACGAGCACCATACGATAGAAGAGGCCAATGCGTGGGCGCAGCAAAGTATCGCCACTGGCAACTACTGGATCGTCGCGGCGACACAAGGGCAGTTTCAGCCGCAAGAGCTACGCCTGCATCAGCGCGGCGGAATGGACTACGATAAAGGCTGCTACTTGGGTCAAGAAGTCATCGCCCGTATTTATTTTAAATCAGCGCCAAAGGCGTTTTTGCACTACGTCAGTGGCACAGGCGAGATGCCAGCAGCCGGCGACAAACTCGGTAAGATTCAGGTGGTCAACGCCATTGCTAGCAATAATGGCTTTGAGGCGTTAGTCGTTGCCCGTCCAGAACATTTAGCCGACAGCGAGCTGACAGTGTTGGCATTGCCACCAGCATTGCAAGCGGATGTGGCCCGCCAGCCATAGCACAAAACATCTCGCAGCCGTAACAGCACTTTTTTTAAAAACGCAGCAGAGCAATCTATGACACATATCGCGGTACTCGGGGCAGGCGTGGTGGGTGTGACCACCGCATGGTATCTTCGCCAAGCAGGCTATGATGTGACCGTCATCGAGCGTGAATCAGCAGCAGGAATGCGGACCTCGTTTGCCAATGGCGGGCAGATATCGGTCTCGCACGCCACCCCTTGGGCCAATCCTGCAACCCCAAAAAAAGCACTAAAGTGGCTAGGTAAAGAAGACGCACCGCTGCTGTATCGCCTGCGAGCGGACAAGGCGCAGCTCAGATGGGCGCTGCAGTTTTTGCAAGAGTGCCGCGCGGACAGAGCGGATGCCAATCTGGTACAGATGGTCCGATTGGGGCTGTTTTCACGAGAGGCTTTGCAGCAGCTACGCGCGGATATCGGTATCGAGTATGAGCAGCAAACGCGCGGCATCATGCATTTTTATACCGACCAAGCAGAGTTTGAGGCAGCCATTGCTCCGACCGAGCGTATGCAAGCGCTTGGCTGTGAGCGCCATATCATCGATATTCGTACTGCAGTCAGCTTAGAGCCTGCACTCTACCCCATCGCTCATAAGCTCACAGGCGCAACCTATACCAGCCGTGATGAGTCGGGCAACGCCCATCTATTTACTCAGCGCTTGGCTGCGCTCTGCCTTAAAGCTGGCGTACAGTTTTTGTATGATACTGATGTCCTCGCCATCAATCTTGATACCCAAACGTCGCAGCCGCACGTGCATAGCGTCACCCTTCGGCCCAAAGACGAAAACGCCCAGAGCTTTAGCGCCGATAGCTATGTGCTGGCGCTTGGTAGCCATAGCGTCGCCCTGATGAAACCGCTTGATGTACAGCTGCCTATCTTCCCCGCCAAAGGCTACTCAGCCACTTATCAAGTCAATCCTCGCGCCCCGCATCTAGCGCCATTTGTCAGCCTAATCGATGATGAGTTTAAACTGGTGGCATCGCGCCTCGGTGACAAGCTACGGGTCGCGGGCACCGCCGAATTCAACGGCTACAATCTGGATCTAAACCCCACTCGCTGCGCGGCCATCACTCGCCGTGTGCAGCAGCTATTTCCAAAAGGCATCATTGCAAGCTCTGTACAATACTGGACAGGGCTGCGGCCGATGACCCCATCAAACGTACCGCTGATAGGCCGCGCGCACAGAGGCCATGTCCGTCACGGTAGTCATAATACAACAGCGAGTTTTGATAATTTATGGCTAAACACGGGGCATGGCACACTTGGCTGGACCCACGCTTGTGGTTCGGCAAAAGCTATTAGTCTGTTAATACAGGGCAAAACTCCATCCGTCGATTTTGACTTTGTCGGTGTGACTACTGCATAAAAGCTGCCGAGCATTCTCGTAAAATAGATACCCGTAGCCCGTGACGCTAAATACTCGTAGCACGTGACGCCCTGTAGCACATAGCATCTTGCATACCAGCTTTATTTCGGATTGATTATGTTTAGTGCCTAATATTTAGTCCCTAATCTTGCTAATAAATTTTTATCCATTTCCATTTTTGCGATATCGTCTTTACGGTACTTTGTTGAAAAACCTGCCTTTTATTACACAAAGATGCCACTCCTAACACAGGCACGTAGATCTCTATAATGGTGCAACACTCTAAACACTGCCTATACAGACAAGGCTATTGTGAGCGCCTATATTAGATATCACCAGTTGGCTCACGCTTGATTGCCAATGCAAGTTAAGTGTTGGTAACAATCAGCAGCCACTGAGTGATACGGTATAAAAAGACAGATGGAACGCATGTCTTATCACTTAATACTCTAAAGCTTAGTATCTAAAAGCTTATTCTTTAGATAAAACTTAGCTTTTAGACTCCGTCTCAACAATAAATTCGATCATAATAGAAGGAATATAATAATGAATGAACATACGTTAAAAGGTGAATGGAACCAAATGAAAGGTGCGGTTAAACAAAAATGGGCAGAGCTCACCGATGATGACCTCACTCATATCGAAGGCAGCCGCGACAAGCTAGTAGGCCGTGTACAAGAGCGTTATGGCCATGCCAAGGACCATGCAGAGCGCGAAGTAGACGAATGGCGTCGCCACAATAATTACTAACAGTAACTACTAATTGTACTTACTGAGCTAGTCTTCTCTACTCACTCACAGTGACCAGCTTAATTACTTGCTTTTGAGTACTTGCTGTTAAGTAAATGATAAATAGTAGAGAATAAAAAAGACCGCATGAGAGTATGCGGTCTTTTTTTGTATAGAACGAGCAGATACAATAAAACCGCATAGCAATGAATTGTTATGCGGTTTTATTGTTAACCATCCATGTTACCTATCACGGTTGCGTCATGTGCATCCTTGCACGCTATTCAACATAGTGTGATACTGGGCATCCTGCCCTCTTTCTACGACTAACAGCAATCACTGCTGTTGTCAGCACAGAAAATGTGTCCTTACTTCAGTTCTCATTATCATCCTGATGCTGATCACTGAATCATTATCCTTAATGCGGTCAACTCAATCCTTGAGTCACATTCCCTAATGCTGTGTAACTATAATGCCCAATCTATAATGTGATGTTAAGTGGCGTAAGCGTCATTGCGTGTAAGCATATACTTACATAAGTACTTCTGCACTCATTTTTATCCGACTAAGCTATTGATAATTATCCATTTTATTTTATAAAAGCAACCGCCTGCTTGAAAAAATCATACGGCAATAAAAATAGATCAACGATGAACTTCTCTGCATCCTGCACCTTAGTCACCCAAAGTTGCCGCTGCTTACGCAAATATTTGCAAAGTTTACAACTTATTAACAGCCAAGACACGCGGCAATGAGATTAGCGTCCTACTATGGTTATGTAAGCAAATATTTCAAAAAGAAGAAATATCCCCTATAGGAGAAGACATTGTGAAAATGTTAAAACCTTCGTCTTTATCAGCGGCGGTCACCTCTGGTCTTGCTATCGCATTACTGAGTGCCTCTACCGTCGGTTGCACGGTCGCTGCGCCTGGATACGGTTATGATTATCCCATCTACGGCGGAGATGGTGATTATGACCGTGTCAGTTATAAGCGCGTCAGTCAGCAGCTACGCAATAACTTGCGCCGTAAAGGCTATCAAGTAATGGATATTAGAGCGGACAGTCATCGAGGCCGCCGTGCGCTCATTGCTTATGCCAAAAAGAATAACCAAGCATATGAGCTAAAATATAGCTATCCTGATCTGCGCTTGATCAGCTCAAACAAAAAATCTTGGTCCAATATTTGGGACGACAAAGATTATCATAAGAACGATAAACATAAGAATCATGGTAAGTACAATAAGCACTATAAAGGTGATGACGTCGAGGATCGTATCAAACAAGAGTCACGCTACCCTGCCATCAAACAACGGGCGATCAGAAAGGTTGGCGCCATGGGTTACCGCGTCAAAGACATTGAGCTGGAAGAAAAAAATAATCGTGGAGTGTTTGAGATTGAGGCAAAACGCGGCTCCCAAGAGTACGAAATATTGCTTGGCTATCCCAACCTAAACGTCATCAAAATAGAAAAAGATTGATTTTAATAAGGTAGTGCACGTCTCATTGATGATTCTTGTTTGTCCGTGCGTTATGCGCGCGACTTTTTATTAAGTTTTGGCATCGTTGTGGTCTTGATGCCTCTGGTCAAATAAGCCAGCCCTTGGTTTGTTTGGCCATTTTTTATAAACCGACTCATCACATTTTGACCCCATAAGAGGTTTTTATGCACATCACTACTTTTGTAAAGCCCGCTGCAGTGACTGCTATGGTTGCTGCCTTGGCACTGACGACTGGCTGCGTCACCGCGCCTGGCTACAATGCATATGGCGATCTATATGAAGACGTTTATAAAGACACCAAGCTGTATAAGAAGCACAAAAAAACGCTGAAAAATATCGATAAAGAGCTGTATCAGCCAGCAATCGAGCAGCGCGCTGCCAATAAAGTCAGCAGCTTGGGGTACCGTGTCAAAGATGTAAAATACAAGAAAGGCGACCACAAAATAAAGGTAAAAGCCAGACGCGGCGGCGAAGACTATAAGATCGAGCTTGATTACCCAAGCTATCAGGTGATTAGAATAAAAGAAGATTGAACCACTAATTACGCCACTATTCGCTATCCTGCCTCATCTCTTACCAGTCAAGTACTTCGATGACATCATAAGCAGGCGTCTCATAAGGATGCGCCTGCTTTAACGCACTAATGACTTGCTCGATATTTTCTTTTGCCACCACCATCTCGACGCGCCACTCGGTTACTTTTTCTAGTCTATCCTGCGCACCGATATGCGGATGACTACCTGCCAAAGGCTTAAACTGCCCTGTACCTTGCACTTGCCAGCAGCACGCTTCATAATTGCCAATCTTACCGCCGCCCGCGGCAAACAGCGCTGATTTTACCGCCTCGAGCGCCTCATCAGGGATAAAAACGGTTAATTTATACATAAAACACTTCCTTCGAGCTTATTTAAAAAAATTACTATAGCTATAAACTTACTATTTTTTAGATAACGATGGATGATCAGTCCATATATAGCGTAGTAGCCAGTCCTTGGCGTCGCCTGCATAGTCGATGCCGATACGCGGGCGCAATGACACTGGCGGCTGACAGCCATCGTCTTCGACCCAAACGTCAGATACAGGGGCAATAGGCTTGCCATATAAATCACGATCAATGTGCAAGCGTTTGGTGAGCTTACCTGGGCCTGCAAACTGTTTGGGAGCTGTCCGCTGCTTACGGGGATGCCATTGCTGCTCGTCTGTGAGACAGTCACTGTCGCCGGTCAAAAACCCTGCACGTATCAGCACAGACTCGGGCGACTGGGCAACGCCGCTGACTAAGTTGAGCATGTGATGGACGCCATAAGTCAGATAAACATAAAACACGCCACCTGGCTCATACATAATCTTGGTACGTGAGGTGCGCGTGCCAGCATGAGCGTGGCAGGCTGGGTCTGCTGCTCCAATATAGCCTTCGGTCTCCGAGATGCGCATACGTAGGATTTTTTCTATGCCGTCGCTATCTATCAGCCGCCTGCACAGTACCTTACCTATCAAATCAGCGGCGACCACACAGGTGGGACGCGTAAACCAAATCGGCTCTAGTGCCTTGCTGTTTGTTTCGGGAGACCGCTTGTGAGACATGACTATCGACCTACGTGACACATTCAAAGGTATTATAAGTAGAATACCGTGCTTGTACCGTGCGTCTTTTTTACCAGTTCCGTAATTTTTTGCATAAAAAAAACTGAGCACACGGCTCAGTCTTTTATAACGGTCTAAAAAAATCGCTTAGCTTAATGGGACGCCAATGCGGTTGGCCACTTCTTCGTATGCTTCGATCACATCACCCAATGACTGACGGAAACGGTCTTTGTCCAGTTTTTTCTTGGTGGTTTTATCCCAGATACGGCAACCATCAGGTGAGAACTCATCACCCAAGACGATACGGTCATGGAATACGCCAAACTCAAGTTTGAAATCGACCAAGATCAAATCACCAGCGGCAAACAGCGCTTTTAGTACGTCATTGACCTGATAGGTCAGCTCTTGCATTTTTGCCAACTGCTCTTTGGTCGCCCAACCAAGAGACACGGCCAGTGACTCATTTACCATAGGATCACCCAGCGCATCGTCTTTATAAAACAGCTCATAAGTAGGCGGCGTCAGTGCTTGCCCTTCTTCTAAGCCCAAACGGCGTACCAAACTGCCAGCGGCAAAGTTACGCACCACGCACTCTACCGGAATCATATCCAGACGCTTGACCAACACTTCATCTTCTGACAGCTGCTTTTCAAAGTGGGTTTCGATACCCGCGTCTGCCAGCTTTTGCATGATAAACGCATTAAAGCGGTTATTGACGACGCCCTTGCGTGCTAATTGCTCGATACGCTTACCATCCAGCGCTGAGGTATCATCACGGAAGTGCAAAATCAGAAGATCGTTGTCTTCTGTTTCATATACAGATTTGGCCTTACCTTTGTACAGCAGTTGTTGCTTTTGCATTATGGGAGTTCCTGTTCGTTCAAGCTTATGTGGTAAAAACGCGCAGCTACCGCTTTGGTTTGGCTCAGTCGATCATATACAATCGGCAAGGCAAAAACTCAGCGGTATAAGTAAAGAAATAAAATTAGTTTGAAGGCGTGCTAACCGTACGCTGAGGCTTTGGCAGTTGATACTGACTGCCTGAGTCATTTTTTAGTGTTAGGGTGTTTGTACCAGCGTTAGGCGTAGGATATAAAGGGACAAAAGGTGCAGGCTCTTTATTCGCTGGCAACTCAATCGGTGCCAGTTTTTTGCTTTGTTGGTACTCCAAACTACCATTGTCGCGTTTGCCAAGTACGTTTTTGATACTTTGGCAACCGCTCAATACGAAGGTGCTGCCCAAAACGACGGTTAGCAGCGCAGGGATTATCTTTGTGATCGTCGATGATGTTTTCATCATGTTATCTCTCTGAGTTAGCAATTATTGCTCGATACTACTATAGTAAGTTGGCACGCACCAAAGCTTCATCGATAGTGGCATGATGCTTTTGTGCCAGCCATACCAACGGCAAGCGAATCCCTTTGTCGATCATACCCATTTTGTGCAGGGCATATTTGGCAGGAATCGGGCTTGACTCAATAAACAGATCACGATGCAGATGCTTGACCACATCATGAGCTTTGTCAGCAGCGGCAAAGTCGCCACGCAGACCAGCGGTAAAGGTCTCACTCATGGCTTTTGGTGCGACGTTGGCCGTCACGGAGATATTGCCCTTACCGCCGACTTTCATCAAATCAAGCGCGGTGCCATCATCACCAGATAGCACCACCATTTTATCACCTACAGCTTTGATCAGCTGCTCACCGCGGCCCACTGAGCCTGTGGCGTCTTTGATAGCGACGATATTGTCGATATCACATAAGCGCTCGACGGTCTCTTGGGCGATATCGACGACGGTGCGTCCTGGCACGTTATAGAGCATCTGCGGAATGTTGACCGCCTCGGCGATGGTCTTGTAATGCTGAAACAACCCTTCTTGCGGCGGCTTATTATAATAAGGCGCAACGAGCAAGGCGCAATCTGCACCAGCGTCGGCAGCATCTTGGGTCAGCTTGATGGCTTCCATGGTGTTGTTGGCGCCTGTGCCCGCAATCACCGGTACGCGACCTTTGACATGCTGCACAAAATAACGAATCACATCGCTATGCTCTTGCATCGATAGCGTTGCTGACTCGCCGGTAGTACCAACGGCCACCAGACAATGCGTGCCTTGCTCAATCTGCCAATCTATGAGGTCTGCCAGACGTTTATAATCGACCGTGCCGTCAGGGTGCATGGGCGTTACCAAGGCTACCATTGAGCCTTGTAGTCGGGTTTTAATCTCGTCGTATGCTGTGCTCATAACCGTGCCTTACTGTATTATCCTAGCTTTTATCAAAGCTGTCACATGATAGGTCGTTTGCAAATGCCAGTGTGCGCCTCTACTCTACCTATCGTTATATAGGCAAAAATAGACGCTCATGGTATTACGTGCGATGTTTTATCTTACGTACTGTCGTACTGTGGAAATGCTGGTGTACACCAAGCACTTGCGATATAAATGCGTCTGTCTGATTCTAAAACAGAATCATTAACACATAATCATAAAAAACGCCTGTTAGTGTAGCATATTTTGATTTGACCGCTATCAGTCAATTGAGATTACATCTACGTTGCCAATCAATAAAATGCTCACCGCCGCTCACCCATGACCTGCATCAAAAGTGCTACCCGTCATTAATGAGTCACCGTTTGGTGGCTTATTAATGATGGATTAGTGTAGCGCAATGCAGCAGCGCTGATAAGTGTTTTACAAAATATTAACGAATCGTCAACACATCGATAGTGGGCCGATACAAGCGAAACGGCAGACCGCGCGTGCCAATACCGCTACTGACAAATATCTGGGCACTGGCATGCTGGTATAAACCGCGCTGCTTACCCATACGACTATTGCCAAGCATACCTTTGTGGCCACTGCGCTGGATGTCTTGTTGCTTTTGCGCCTGCCATATGTTTTTTTGTGTGGCTTTTGCTGCCCCTGTGATCAATAACGGCCGTGGTTGTGGCGATTTTGGCAAATCGCTGATACTATCAAACCGTGAGGCCAAAATAATCACCGGCTGACGCGCGTGGGTGATTTTTGTCCCAAGCTTGGCTTTGTCCGCGCTGTTTTTCTCATTGATTTCGCCACATTGTACAGGGACATCTTGCCAACCACACAGCACGGCTACAGGCGCATCTGATGCGTGCGCCGCTAAGCGCTGGGTATCCTTTGTATTATCAAAACGACTGGCAGATGGCGGCACGGCGGCGCATCTGAGCGGCAACGAGGTACACTGCTGACCAATGTAGCTGATATCAAGCACATCAAATGCGCAGGCCAAAGTGTCTTCTAATAATGGCTGGCCTTGCTTGGTGGTGTTGAGCGACTGATAACGCAAGTCTGAGGTACTCATCACTGTATAGACCGGTTTGTTGACCCCTTTAAACAGCATCAACTGCCCGACCAAATCGGCGCTAGGATAATACAGCCAATCACCGGTAATCAAAACCGCATCCACTGCCAAGTCATTGATGGTCGCAACCAGCTTACGAATATGGCGCGGCTTGCCACTATATAGCCCAATGCGTAGGTCTGCCAATACAGCCACCGTCAGTGGTGCCGACAAATCCAAATCGACAGTATGGTGCTCAAGGCGCAAACAATTGGGCTGTATGATAACGGTATAAAAATAGAGCAGCATGGCTGCCACCGCGATGAGCAGCACCGGCCACGCTAGGGCAAATAGACCTTCCATCCAGCCTGTCAGCAGAAGCAGCGCCCAAAAGGGCATAGTATATGCGGCATAATACAGTATGAGCTTGCCCCAGATACGCAAAAACCGTCTGGTCGGATTGGCATTGAACGTCTGTAATCCTGACCATAGTAGAATATACGCAAGCAATGCGGCTGCTATAGAGATACTTAGCGTATAAAATGCGTGGTCAGTCATAATTACCTAGCGGTTATGGATCAAGGTGAAACAATCGAGCAGTGGCTTTTGAGCAGCACTTAGCCATCATTGCTTATCAGTCAATGCTTATCTCGCAGGGGCTGCAACGCCTTATAAACTGGGCTGGGCTGACAAAATAGGGCTGAAAAGACGCAGATCATAAAACAATAGCTGGCAAACCCTAGCGATTAGACAGCGCCTGCCACAGCCAAATGTGCGACCAGCCAGCATCGCCCAAACGATATGTGGCGAGTTGGATAAAAAACCAGCCATTATAGAGGCCGAGCTCTATGATAGACAAGCACAATTGTAAACCCATGTATTCACTTGACATATCTTGCGTGTCGTACTGATGATCATTGCCGAGACGTCTCTAATGAACCATAGGACTGAAGCATAGGGTTGATCGACCCACTCATCATTCTGCTGGCTGCCTCATTATACTGACAGCCTATGTCAATCATTGCCCTATTTATCCAGTTCCCTCTAGTCAGATGCTCGTATTGCGTGACGACTCCTGTATGACACAAGGCTACTCGATACGCAGACCAATGATACCCGGGATACCTTGACGAATGACCTCAATGGTCACCACGCCTTTTTTGGGTAGCGTTGAGATGGCACTGGAGAAATCAGTGACTTTTTTAATCGGCTTTTGGTGAAAATTGGTAATCACATCGCCTGCCATGATGCCTGAGCGCGCCGCCAGCCCTGTGGGGTCGACTGTGGTGACTAAGATGCCGGTTTTGTTGTCAACTGCCAGCTCTGCTTGCTCATCGGCGGTCAAGTCACGTAAGCGCAGCCCAAGCTGTATATCATTGTCTTGCTGATCGCCGCTTTGTGCTCGAACATCATTGGGCGCATAGGCCAGCGTGCCACGCGCGAGCATCCGTTTACCATCGCGCTGAATCTGCACATGAAATGCGTCGTTGGGCTTGGCACGGTTGAGTAAATTCAACAAATCCGAGGCGCGCATGATTTGCACATCATTATACTGCAAAATAATATCGCCAGATTTTAGCCCTGCCTTTTGAGCGGGCGAATCTGGTGACACGCGAGTCAGCAACGCCCCTTGCGGACGCGCCAAGTTATACGCTTCTGCCAAGTTGCGATCGATATCTTGTGGATAGATACCAAGATAAGCACGGGCGACTTCACCATTGGTTTTTAGCTGCTCGTAGATATCCATCGCCGCATCAATCGGGATAGAAAACGACAGCCCCATATAGCCACCTGTACCACTAAAGATACGCGAGTTGATACCGATGACTTCGCCTCGCTGGTTAAACAGTGGGCCACCTGAGTTTCCTGGGTTGAGTGCCACGTCGGTTTGAATAAACGGCACACTGGTATCGCGTGAAAAATTGCGCGATTTGGCGCTGACGATACCAGCCGAGGCCGAATAATCAAAACCAAAGGGCGAGCCAATCGCCAGTACAGGCTCCCCAACTTTTAAACCATTTGAATCACCGATCGGTAACGCGGGAAACTGCTTACCACTGACCTTTAGTACCGCCACATCCGAGCGCTCATCGCTACCGACCAAGGTGGCATCCAGCTCTGTCCTATCGTTAAGCGTGACGGTGATTTTGTCCGCGCCTTCGACCACATGATGGTTGGTCAACATATAGCCATTTGTAGTGACAAAAAACGCGGTGCCGTAGGCATGCTCAATCGCTGGGGTCGCGGCTTGATCCGGAATACGCAGACGATCGCCAAAAAACTGCCTGAGCAGCTCTGCCGTTTGGGCCTTAGCAAGCTCCGCCTCACTGACGGTTTTGGTGACATTGACACGCGCCACCGCTGGGGTGACCTGCTGTACCAAATCCGAAAAATCCGCCGTGGTGACGGCAGCGTGTGCGCTTGGTATCGCCGTGGTATATACCCCTGCCAGCATCGCTGTGCTCATGGCAAGCGCTAAAGTGCTGCGATGTAGCCAATGGCGCATACGAGGTTTGGCTGGCGCTGTAGACATATTGATAGGCATCGTGTCCTCCATATGAGTGATCATTATTATTGTCAGTGGCCGTTCTGCATCTCAAAGACGATGCTATGTACAGTTAGGTAAGTGCTGCTGGAATACGTTTTGCACAGTCTGTATGACACCTGATAGCACGCAATAAAACCTATTCGGACAGGACGAGACAAACAATGTAGCAGCACAGCCGCGTGATGCAAAAGTGGCCATGGCCATGTCTTATCGTTTTATCCGTACTGTTGTCCCTGATTTCAATCCCTTTTTGTTATGCAATAGGTTACTGGTTTTTTTGCTGCAATACCATTGGCCGTCAGTATCTTTGTATCAATATCTTTATATCATTATCTTTATAGTAGCGACAGGCCATCGGTACGACAAAGATGGCGACAAAAAGGCAGCTACTGTATGATAAATCAAAGCGCTGGCCTGTATTATCTGCATAAGACCAGTATCTTTTAGCGCTACATCATGATCTGCGGCGGCGCTAACGCTGCCAAATACGGCCGGTTATCACGCAATAGTCAGTCACACGGCAACTAGCAGTGACGAAATAAAATCATGTTATGATAGCAAGCCAAATAACTTTATAAACAAACAAAAGTCAATTAAAAAACCGATTGGATTGACCTTGCGTTTATCAATTTGGCTCGTATTAGTATCGCCCTTATTTTCCATCTTTTGCATGACTAGAGGCGTTTATACCTTATCTCAACCTTGTCAATAACTCAAAACCGCCTATCAGCTACCAAGTAGGCCATACGGGTCATATGAACCCGCCAACCGAGTACCATGATTGGCGTAGGTTTGATGACACGGATTGACTGTTGGATTTGGTATTTTTATCTGGGCATGCTTTTGTCTTTATTACTTTATAGTATATATCACATCTGGCTCATGTTTGGATGCATGATGGCTATCTGCTGATGGCCTTGCTACTAAAAGGCTTGCGACCGTTTGCGACATCGATACACACTGCCGATAGCAGGCAGCGCGGTCGCCCAAGCAATGGATAGATATAACATATGACAAGATTACAAAAGGATTAATGTATGGATACCGCCCTATTACTATCTGGCGTGGTTGGGATTGGCATCGCCGCCCAATGGCTGGCTTGGTATTTAAAGCAACCGTCCATTTTATTTTTATTATTGATAGGTATCATCGTCGGGCCGGTTTTGGGTATTTTTGACCCTGATTTGGTGCTCGGTGAGCTGATGTTCCCCTTCATATCTTTGGGGGTGGCGATTATTCTATTTGAAGGCTCGCTGACGCTAGAGTTTGATGAAATCAAGCAACACGGCACCGTCGTACAAATGCTGGTCTCGGTCGGCGTACTGATCACCATTGCTATCGTGGCGTTATCGACGTATTTATTATTTGATGTCGATCCACTGATTGCCCTGCTATTCGGGGCCTTGGTCTGTGTGACAGGCCCGACAGTCATCATGCCGCTACTGCGTAGTGTACGCCCCAATAAGACCATCTCCAATATCCTCAAATGGGAAGGCATCATCATCGACCCGATCGGTGCTATCGCGGTGGTATTGGTCTATGAGTACATCATCTCAGGCGGCGAAGCCAGCAGTATCTTATTGTTTGCCAAAATTGTGGTACTAGCGACAGCGCTTGGGATGGCAGGCGCTTGGCTGCTTGCATTCCTCATGCGTCGTCATATGATTCCTGAATTTTTGCGCAATGTCTTTACCCTAGCCTTTGTGTTGGTGCTGTTTTCGGTATCGAACCATTTAGAGCACGAGTCTGGTCTATTGACGGTGACGGTATTGGGCGTGGCGCTGGCCAACTGGCCCAAATTCCCGCGCGAGACGATTTTGGAGTTTAATGAATCCTTAACCATCTTGCTCATCTCTGTGCTCTTTATCATCCTTGCCGCCCGTGTTGAGCTGGCAAGCTTGCTAAGTGTTGGGTTTGCAGGATTGGTGCTGCTGGCTATCGTCATGTTTGTGGCACGTCCTTTGTCTGTCTGGGCATCGGCCATCGGCTCAAACCTTAAGACCAATGAAAAGCTGATGATCAGCTGGATTGGGCCGCGTGGTATCGTCGCTGCTGCTATCTCATCTTTGTTTGCTATCCGCTTACAAGAGTATGATATCCAAGGCGTCGAGCTGCTAGTGCCACTGGTGTTTATGGTCATCATCGGTACGGTCTTGATCCAAGGTTTGGGTGCCAAAATGGTCGGCAACTTGCTGGGCGTGCGTGAGCCTGAAACCAATGGCATATTGGTGGTCGGCTCAAACCCTGTCGCGCTTCTTATCGCCACCTCACTCAAAGACCAAGGCTTTGATGTCATCGTCGCTCACAACAACTACACCAATATTGCTCGCGCCCGCATGAGTGGCCTACGTACTTACTTTGGCAACCCCATCTCAGACCACGCCGACCATCATCTGGATTTGATCGGTATCGGCCGTCTGTTTGCCATGAGTATGGATAAGGAGATGAACACCTTATCTGAGATACATTATCGTCACGAGTTTGGTGAGCGTAAGCTGTATCGTCTTAAGTTTAGTGACGAAAAAGTCAAAAGCGAGCGCGACGATAAGCAGTCAAACTTCCATTCACAATGGCTGTTTGGCAAAGACGTCACCTATACCAAGCTTGCCAGTATGCTGTCCAAAAAGGCACGTATCAAAATCACCAACATCACTGACAGCTATAGTTTTGAGCAGTATAAGGCCGATAACAAACAATTTGTGCCGCTCTATACCGTCGACAAAGAAGGCAAGCTCCACGTCATCACCGACAAGTTTGATGGGACGGTGCCGCGCGATCGCAAGCTTATCTCCTTGGTAGTGGACGATGAGGTGCAACCAAAGCCAGTCGATGTAACGCCAAAGCAAGAGCAAGCGCGTATGGCGGCGGATGCCAACTTTGAATCCAGCTCCAAAGCGCCTGAAAAACGCAAAGAAAAAGAGCTGAACGAAGAAAGTACTGACGCTACCGAGCCTGTGAGCGTAACGGGCGCAGACAAAGTCGCTGGCGATACAACTGCCGAGCAAAATACTGAAAAAAATGCACCGACGCACATGCCAAAGGACGCAAGCAGCAGCTTGGATACAGCCGCAAACGCCGCCGCGACGTTGGATACCGCGACGCCAGACAGCTCAGCGGCTCAAGTACAAAACGACAATGCTGATACTGCCAGCTCCGCTACAGCCGCCAAAACCAAGGCAGCTAATAGCAGCAATACCAATGGCAATGGTCATGCGCCTAAGACCAAAAAAGGCTCGCTGGATCCCAATCGCTTCCCTGATGCCGGTCAAGATACTGCAACCGACACGGACAGCCGCAAGGACTCTGACGCATAACTGAACCATAACTGACGCATCACCAGACAAGTAACCATAGAGAAACCCCCAACCGACGTTGGGGGTTTTTTATACGCCGCCGCTTTTATATTAGCTCCAGCCTCTCTTGTACCGCCTGCCAGATGCGCGCACCAACCTCCTCGGCGCTGCCCGACGCCTCGATGCGCTGTATGCGCTCAGGATACTGGCGCGCAAGCGTGTCAAACCCCTCATACACCCGCGTAAAAAACGCATCCGCTTGCTGCTCAAAGCGATCGGCAGCGCTGCGCTTGCCAGCACGCCGCATCCCCTCAGCGACTGGTAAATCTAACCACAACGTCAGCTCAGGCAACTGCGGTACAAACTGGGCAATCAGCATATCAATCTTCGTGCGCACTGCCTCATCACCATGGGCGCGGCCAAACCCTTGATAAGCCACGGTTGAGTCGGTAAAACGATCACATATCACCCACCTGCCAGCTTGTAGCGCGGGCAAAATCACTTGCTGCATATGATCGCAGCGCGCAGCAAACATCAACAGTAGCTCAGTGTCGTCATTTATGTCGGTCGCAGGGTCTAGGAGTATCTGGCGCAGATGCTCAGCAAATGGGCTGCCACCAGGCTCGCGGGTACGCAGATAGTCGATACCACGACTATCTAAACGTGTGCATAGTTGCTCGATTGCTGTGGTTTTACCCACGCCCTCAGTGCCTTCAAAACTGATAAAGCGACCTTGTATTATCTGACTATCAGTAGTGTCTTGCGCCAGATTGGTATCGGCATTGGCAGGTATAGATACAGACATGAGATGACCTTGTGTCATGATTAAGCGCTATGAGGTGACATAGCGCTTGATAAATAGGGGTGTGGTTTCAAAAAGAGCATCACGTAACGGAAATTATCGCTAACGGGTATTACTGCGGCGGTGTTTGTGCTTTCTTTTCGCGCATGACGCTTAGGTAATCTCTTACCGCTTGATTGTGCTCAGCCAAGCTATTGGTAAATTTGTGCCCGCCATTGCCTGTTGCCACAAAATATAGCGCCTCGCTATCTGCCGGATGCAAGGTCGCCTCGATAGAAGCGGCCGATGGCAGGGCAATGGGCGTTGGCGGCAACCCATCGATTTGATAGGTGTTATATGACGTTTTTTCATCGATGTCTTTACGGCGAATATTACCATCATAACGGTTGCCCATACCATAGATGATGGTTGGGTCTGTTTGCAGGCGCATGCCCTTATCCAAACGGTTTTTAAACACTGCCGACACCAACGGACGCTCATCAGCGATGCTGGTTTCTTTTTCGATAATAGAGGCCATGACCAGTGCCTGATAAGGCGTCTGATACGGCAGGTTCGGCGCACGGCTTTCCCACGCATCAAACAACGCTTGCTGCTGACGCTTATACAGATCTGTTAGTACCTGCTTATCGGTTGAGCCTTCCCCATAATAGTAAGTGTCTGGCGCAAACCAGCCCTCAAGATTGTGATTGACGATGGGGTCGTTGCTATTGATTATCGCCTCTGGCAAGATACCGACCAAGTCGAGCCCCTGAGCGATGCTGGCATTACTCGCGGGAGGGGTGCTGTCGTCACTATCTAGCAATACTTCTTTTTTGATGCCTGGGTTGTCACGTAAAGTCTGATAAAGGTCGCTTGCGGTCTTGCCTTCGATGATCTGTATCTTGACCATGGCAGCTTTTGCGCCTTGCTCTAGTATCTGTAGTGCCTCAGCGATGGTTGGATTTTCAGGCAGCTGATAGATACCAGCGTGCAGCGGCGCATCGACTTGCGATTTGATATAGAGCTTGGCCACACTGGCAGAAAACAGCGGAATCTGCTGTTGCCACTGCGGCAACAACCCATAGTAAGTCTGACCCTGCTCAATCGTCACCATCTGCGCTGGCTGCTCGATACGGCCAAACAGCGTCTGATAAACCATCACCAAAAAAAACGCGGCGATCAGCCCCAGCACCAGTAGCACCTGATAGCCCCGCTGCATAAAAAACGACGGATTGTCGACTTTGTAAGTGCGCGGTTTGCCCTCGCCGCTGATGAGCGATACATCTGTCGCAGGGGTGTCTGCTACGTTGGTGACTGACGGCTCTACAGGCGTGTCATCCGTACGCGGCTTGTCAGCATTGGACGATGCTGCATGGTCTTGCTGGTTTTCTGGTGTATCATTGGGACGTTCGGGCGGCGACTCAGGGGTTGGTGTGCTCATGACAACTCGCAGGGCAGAAGTTTGCTAGAATTTAGCACTGAACCGTGTGATTTTCAATGGGATTTGTTTAGCTTGTTACTTTTACTGCAGCGCTTACACCTACTTACTGGGCACAAAAACGCATCATGAACTTATATTTTAATCAAAGTCTGGCCGAAAACTACAACTCCAAACCACAGATTATTCGTGTGCTTAGTGAGGCATGGGTAAAAGACAACGGTTACTGCCCCAACTGCGGCATTCAACCATTAGCTGAGTTTAGCAATAATAAACCTGTGGCTGATTTTTATTGTGCAGCTTGTGCCGAGCAATACGAGCTAAAAAGCAAACAATCAAAATTAAGCAATATTATCAATGATGGCGCTTATGCCACCATGCTTGCGCGTATCAATAGCGACGACAATCCAAGCTTCTTCTTTTTGACCTACTCCCAAGAGTATCGCGTTAATAATTTTTTGATTATCCCTAAGCAGTTTTTTAAGCCCGATATCATTATAAAACGCAAACCATTGGCAGCCTCTGCCAGACGTGCAGGTTGGGTCGGCTGCAATATTGACCTGCGCCGAGTACCAGAAACGGGAAAGGTGTTTTTGGTCAAAGACCAGCAAGTGATACCGCGCGACAGTGTCACGCAGCAGTTTCAAAAGACGTTGTTTTTACGTCAGCAATCCATCACTTCACGAGGTTGGACGCTAGATGTTTGGCAGTGTATTGATAGATTGGGTGATAAATTTAGCCTGCAACAAGTTTATGCTTTTGCTGATGAATTACAACTCAAGCATCCTGACAACAACCATGTGAAAGATAAAATTCGCCAGCAACTACAAGTGCTACGAGATAAAGGCATTATTGAGTTTGTGGGCCGTGGTCAGTATCGAAAATTAAGCTAAGCTTGGTTATCACCCCAAAGTGGTAAATAGGCGCTTGCAACCAACCGTTCATAGAATCTGTGTGGAGGATAATCGGTTTCCAACTCATCGTTTACTTTAAAAAAAGTGTCTATATTGTCTTTAATACATTTGAAAGGCTTGTTTTTCACATGCTTGTTCCATTCTATTAATAGCCCTAATGGCGTACGAGAAGCCTTAGTAAAAGCTTGTCTTTTTACTGTAAGTGCACACATGACTAATTCATCGTGAGGTAGCTTATCTAGACCTTTTTCTATCACCTCTTGACGGGTATGCGCATACTTAAACACCCCACCAAACGCTGTGTATTTTTTATCTTTCTTAGAATAAGTAACAGTGAATGCTATTTTCGAATAACCCGCCAATTGAACGATTTCATCAGGATATTTTTTTGCTTTACGACATATTTCATTAAATAGCATCAATCGGCGGATTTGCAGTGGAATACGTTTTTCTTCATAAGCAGTACGCATTTGTATCTCCTGTTAAACAGTATAGTTAATCCAAAATAAAAGTGGTACGGTCATCATGTTCTACTGGTATAAATTTTCCTCGCTGGCTGTTCGCAAGCGTGACAGATGCTTCGTACAATTTACCCCAGTAGAACCGTACTCTTTTTAAAATGGATAGACTATATTTAATAAAGTACAATCAACTTCTATGTCATTTAAATTATATTAAACGTTTCTCATTGAAGCGTTCAGGCCTTGGTTGCCCCTTATTATCACGATATACGTCTGCAATTAACTCTTCTCTATCATCCCATAAAGGTAGGCGTGCCGTTGCAACGAGACGGTCATGAAACTTATGCGGTGGATAGTCTGAGTCAATTTCATCATTAATCCGAAAAAACACGTCTTCACGATAATCAACATAAGCGTGCATCCTGTTTTTAACATAGCTGTTCCAATACCAGACCAGCTGGATAGGCGTGCGTGCAGGTTTGGTAAACTGCTTTAAATTGACGGTCAGCGCACGTGTTACTGGTTCGTCGTTAGGAAAAACACTAATACGTTGCTCGATAACTTCTTCACGCGTTTCTGCATATTCAAACACACCGCCAAATGCAATAAACTTTTTAAAGTCTTTTAAATACATGACACCGAGACATAATTCAGTAAATCTCATTAAGTGAATAATTTCATCAGGCTGTTTTTTTGCTAGTTTGCAAATTTCATCGAAAATTAATAGTCGACGGATTTGTAAAGGTATACGTTCATCTTCGTAGACGTAGTCCATTTTCAATTATCCTCTGTTAAAGACACTAGCATTGATCGATTGGCTTCAATGCACAAGTCTAGTTAACAAAAGACGATCACTTCTCTAAAGTCTTTTTGCTAGGATCAGCAGCACCAATCCTAGCAACAGTGAGAATGATTATGAAAAATGACACAGGCTTAAAAACTTATCAAATAGAAATAGTTGAAACGATGAGCGCTATTATAGACATAAAGGCTGAAGACGATTCTTCAGCGATTATGCAAGCGCAAGAAAAGTATAGAAATGAAGATGTTGAGTTAAATTATGATGATTTGATCGATACCAAATTTAATATTTTTGATGTGAAGTAAGCGACTAATTGAACTCAACCACCTCACCTGATAGCAAAGTAAGCGAGCTCATCGGCATTACTCCGCGCAGCGCATTACAAAAGAATAGCCGCGTTATCTGTGGCAAATCCTCATCATGTAATGAACGCATGACTACTGGTCGTTCTGTATTCGCAAGCGCATCGATGATTACCTGTCGCATGACCCCAGCGACACCCGACTGCGCCATCGACGGCGTATACCATTGGCCAGTGGTCAGATAATTGGCCTGAGTTTGGTCGTTATCGCTGCTGGTTGACACAGGTGGCGGCGACTCTGCTAGTTGATAAAACACATTGCTCATCGTGCCCTCCACCCAGTGTCCGCTCATATCGCGTAGCAGACCTTCGGCGATCTCTGGCTGTGGAGGGTTTGGCACCGGCTGAGCATTTAGCCACTGCGTCTTATACCGTTGCAGCTCACCGCTCGCGAGGACATTGTCCAAGCGATTGAGGCTTTTGAGTCCTGCCAATGGCGGCGGTAGGCTAGCAACCTTCGCCGATAGACAAACGGCGGCACAATTAGGCTGCCTAGGCATCCTGCGTCCATCAGGTAGCGTGATTTGCTCTGCTGTCTTGACAGGCATAGCGGCCACTTTTAGCCAGACATCACAGGCGCGACCAGCTGCATCAGACGCATAGCCATAGCCGCGTACCGCCTGCGTACTACGCGTGACGATCAGCTTTAGCATGCCTTGTTGCAGCTGTTTGCCATAGACGGACAGTTGGCTCATGAGTGCTGGGCAGTCTATATCCAGCTGCAGTGCTTTTGCATGGCTAAGCAGTCGCTGTCGATGCTGCTGCTGCCACAGTATCTGCCCATCGACGACGCCCATGGTGGTAAAAAAACCATCAGCGTATGCCAGTCCGCGATTGTCTAGGGCGACTGCAGATGCCGCTGATTGTTGTTTTGCAGCATCTAAGTCTAGCGCCTCTAGGTGCTGGCCGGCCAATTGTAGACAGTGCCAAGCACTGCTCGGTAGGGAGGCAGCGTTAGCAAGTGGTAGTGCTATATCAGATGTCGGCATTGAATCGCTTAGCCGTCATCTGTTTGGGCGGCTGATTTATTGATGATCAGCATACAGCTATAAAACTCACACTTGGCCAACTCGACTTTTTGACCACCGATGACTTTGTTTTTGACGACTTGGCCCGCCAGCATATCGGCGATGACTTTACCGCCATCGTCGCCCATCAGTTGCCGTGCCAGCTTGTAGGCTTTTTTGGCATGGTTTTGACTGTGCTCTTTTTCTGTATCTGAGTCGGTGGGGTTGGCATAGTACCAGCCAAGCTCGAGATATTTTTCGGAGTCGATAATATCTAGATACGGCGCGTCGGTCTTCATAAAACGATATTTGGATGCTGGATTGCTGGCATAGTCGAGACTGTTTTCGTCTGTACTGAGCACCTTGCCAAATGTGGTTTTGATGCCGTCCAGCTCGGTGACCTTTAGAGGCTCTACTTTTTCATTGCTCCATGCCGAGACATCGTATTTGACAGGCGTGCCCTGCTCAGCCACCGCGCCGTCGAGGTCTGAGTCTGAGGCCGCATTGTCTTGGGTTTGCGGTTCAGTGACGGTCTGCGCACTGCTATCGGTGGCCGCATCTGAGGTTTCGGGATCGTTTTTGTTGCTATCACAGCCGCTCAATGACAGAGCCGTCGCCATTATTGTACCGACTAGAAGGGTCTGTAGGTTATTATTCCACATGGGTAATTTACTCACACTTTTAGATGGGTCTCAACGTAGTATTAACGAGCTGGCAGCGATGCCGCTGATAACGATGAATGATTGGGTAACAGCTTATGCTTTATTCACTTGTACTTTATACTCGCTGGTACTTTATAAAATAGTGATGCTCTACTCTATATAGTCAGTTGAAAATAAAACTGTTATATAAATTTAAACGCGCTACTGGTATAAATTTTACTTGCGTGCTGCGTTCCCAGAGGCTGCGCAACCT
>NZ_JAGBKN010000017.1:0-65411 GCF_017498075.1 Psychrobacter halodurans | reverse complement strand
CTGACTAATATCTCGATATTATCTGCGCTATTTTCCTTGTTTGACGGCGATTTATCTCATTTTTATCGCCATTTTTAAAATGAGGACACGCCCTAGATGGTTAGGCTATCTTTTTGGTTTTCTGTTAAAATAAGCCGCGCCACCGCCGGATAACGGTATAAGACGTATTGTCCCCTTTATTTAATCCTTGCCTCTCACGCATAAATGCAGGATAACGCCCTCATGCTATTACGCTCAGCTAATCTTTGTAAAAAATTTACCCCGCTGCTGGTTGCCACAGTCGTAAGCAGCGCTATGTTTTTGACCGCGTGTAATGACAACGACACGTTAGATGACACGGCGGCGGTAGTGCCAGCAGATTTGTCGGTGTTTGAGGGCTGCTATACTGTCAGTCATGATGAGCCTGCCCAAATAAAAATCAGTCAACAAGCGGGCGCGTGGGTCATGCAAATGAAAGAGCCGGCAAGCAGTGGCCGCGTTTGGGACACGCCTGAGCCATTAGAAGCCATCAAAAACAGTGAAGTCCCGCAGTTCTTTTCGATCGATCCTGATAATGTCGATGCGGTCATCGGTCGTCCTGATAGAGTACTGGTCTTGGCACATGCCAAACCCGCTTATGCCAACATCGATCCGCTGCTAGATAGTGAGTATCTGTCCTATATTTACCGCGGTGCCAATACCATCTATCAGGTGGCATGTGATGAGGTCAATACAGATATTTTGGTCAATCCGCATGCCAACATTATCATCGATAATGTCAATGAGAGCCGATAAGCCGATCTTTGAAGAGTCTCTAACGAGGTCTTTTGGGCAGTTAAAAGCACGCGACGACGGTTAATAGAGGCGCTTACAAACCTCTCAATAATGTGCTCGTCATGTCGCTGTATTATCATGTATCTTTATTATGAATAGTTAGTTGAGTCAGGTCGTATGAATTTTTTTAGTTATGTGGTGTTGGGCGGGTTTTCTTATGCTGCTGGTTGGGCGGTCAGAACCTATATACTTGATAAAAAGCCCAAATCTGAGCAGCCTTATAACCTCAAGCACCCAACCATTTTAGCCTATCTTGGCAGTTTTTTTATCGTGATGTTGGTGGTTTCTTGGCTGATTGGTCGCTACTTGCTCGGTCATATCGCCATTGATTTGCCTTTTATCATCGTCAATAGCTTGGTGGCGACCTTTGTGTATTCATTTGGCCTAAATCCAGAAAACGCCAATTATGGGGTGCCAGATTGATAGGAACGGTGTCAAATTCAAATAGCTGATTAATATATCAATATTATCTTCGCTATTTTTCAAATGAAGACACGCCTTAATAAAACAGGGTCAATGACGCTTACATTGACCCTATTTTATTAAATGCTAGCTATCAGCCATGATGACTGGTAGTTGTGATTTATTTATCTTTGCTGGATTGTTCTTTGTCTGACTTTTTGGTGTCTGACTTTTTAAAGGTTGGTTTTGAGTCCTTGTCTGTGTCTGCAGATTTGTTTTCAGTAGCGTTTTTAGAAGCCGTTTGTTCATCCTTCCATTTTTTGTATTTCGTTAAATCCTTGTCTATCATTTTAAGACAAAACTTGAGTACCAAGGCGTCATCGATATGACCGATAAATGGGATAAAATCGGGAATGATGTCGATGGGGTTGAGAACATAAAGCAAGCCAACCGCCGCTGCTGAAATGGTCTTATAAGGAATGTTGCGATAATTGCCCTGATAGTAGTCTTTTACTAGGCTCATCAGCAGCAATAAGTCTTTGGCATAGCCTTCAAGGCCTTGTTCTTTTTTGAGTTGGTCGTTTAGTTTGTCTTCTTTGCCTACGATGAGCTTTATACTATCCATCAGGCTTTTATTGTCTTTTTCTTTATCGGCCATACTAAGAGTCCTTATATGAATGTTAGGGTAGATGTTTTTGGCTAATGGTATTTTGATCTATTATTGTCGTACCCTTTACTATAGCAAGAGTCATGACGTCATCCAAATAAGACGATGAGTGGTTCTGTATCATTTTGTTGACTGTGTGCGCAGCTGAAGATGCCACGTCAAGTGGCCTAAAACCCTGACGCTAGCCAGAACCTGATGGCTGTAACCTAACAATTGTAATCTAATGGCAGCTTTGAGCTGCGTTATAAGAAAATAGCGGTTTAATAAACTATTACGAAATAAAGTATTGCTGAATAAAGTCGTCATCGATGACAATAAAGGTAGCATTATGACCAAGATATCCTCCGCCCTCAATCGTCGCCAGTTCCTGCGTCAAGCTAGCCTCTATGCAGGGGCGGGGTTGCTCGTCACGCGTGCCGTGGCGCACTCATCTGTACAGGCGAACCCGCCAGAGAGCCACCTGCCGCTGACCAAAGATGATCTGCCAACGGCTGTAGAGGAGCGTGCTGTTGAAAAGGCAGTGGCTGAGAGCTTGCCGGCAAAGCGTCTTTGCATCACACCAAGTATTGAGACGCGGCTGTTTGCCAGCTCCAACGTCGGAGGTAGCCAGGAGCGTAATGCGCGGGCTTTAGAGCGCTTGGCCTGCGCGGGTTTTCAGGTAGATAACCCTACCATTACCGAGCGGCAGTATTTGCGTTTTGCGGGTACGGACTCGCAGCGCGCCAGTGACTTACAAAACATCGCAACTGGTGCCATTGCCGTCCCCCAATTATTGCTTGGGGTACGCGGTGGCTACGGTGCTATGCGCCTATTGCCGATGGTGGACTGGCCGACGCTTGGGCGCATTATGAAGGAGCGCGGCACGATACTGGCAGGATTTAGCGATGTGACGGCGATTCAGTGTGCGCTGTTGGCAAAAGGTGGTATGAGCTCGCTTGCGGCACCGATGCTCTATAGCGAGTTTGGCAAAACCAAGCCTGATAAGGTCAGCTGCCGAGCGTTTGTAGAAGCATTAACCACTCCCAATCTGACTATCGATATACAAGATGCGTCACTCACCAGTCCTAATCTACCCAGTGTTTTAGCAACTGCTGATCCCAAAACGCTAACCGGCACTATGTGGGGCGGCAATCTAAGTGTGGTGTCGGCGCTGGCGGGTAGTGCGTACTTACCGCGTATTGACGGCGGTATTGTGTTTTTAGAAGACGTCGGCGAGCAAGCCTACCGTATCGAGCGCATGCTTTATGATTTGTATTTGGCAGGGGTGTTTAAAGGTCAGCAGGCGATTGTATTTGGCGCGTTATCGGGTAGCGGTGAGGACAGTTATGACAAGCGTTATGATGTCGCTACTGTGATTCGTCAATTGCATCAGCTGACAGGATTGCCGATTTATAGCGGCATGCGTTTTGGTCATATTGGGAAAAAGCACAGCTTTCCACTTGGCGCGACGTGTCAGATTGGTCCAAATACAGATGGTGGTTATCAATTGACGTTTAGTGATTACCCAACGATTAAAGCAGATGCCATTCATGTCGAAGGCTTGTGGCAAAAAAGTTTAAGCCTATAGTCAAATCCAAATAAATCAGATACGTAGCTATCAAGTCGCTGAATGAAACGTTGTTTTTCTTGCATGCTGTGCCTACGCCGACAGAGGCTGCAAAAAACAACATTTCATCTCTCTGTATCGTTTTTATATCGAATGAATGATATGAAAATTGTTGCTCTGATAAATTTATTGCAGCCACGTATGACTTCTAAAAAGTCTACTATCAAGTTAAATCGCCAGTCGTGAAAACTTCTCTTGATATTCCTTTGGGGTCAGCTCGGTGGCGCGTTTAAACAGCCTAGTAAATGATGAGATATCATCATAGCCGACTTGCTCAGCGAGCGATTTTATCGTCACATCGCCCAATTCCAGTAAGCGCTTTGCCTGCTCAATACGCACTGCTTGAATATATTCAATCGGGCGCATCGTAACGGCAGCTTGAAAGCGTCTGTTTAACGTGCGCGGGGTGATATTGACCATGTCTGCTAACTGGTTCACCTGTATCGCTTGCCTAAAATTTTCCTCGATAAACTCTTGTACTTGCTGAACCAGCTGGTCTGCATGCGGTTTATGCAATGTCACATTGGTATAGCTGTTTTGATTACCGCGTTTACTATCAATAATCTGAGTTTTTGCCACTTGGGTAGAAATCTCTC
Source organism: Psychrobacter halodurans (assembly GCF_017498075.1). NCBI lineage: Bacteria > Pseudomonadati > Pseudomonadota > Gammaproteobacteria > Moraxellales > Moraxellaceae > Psychrobacter > Psychrobacter halodurans. Next base: position 61,327 of record NZ_JAGBKN010000017.1, on the reverse strand, counting down.
GCCCGCAATAACGCTCGATTAACAATAATCCCAAGTCATAAAAGGCGCTACCGCCTGCCGCACAGAATATATTGCCCGATTGTTCTTGTGACTGGCTTTTTGATTGAGTAACAAACTGGTTTTCTTGTAAATCCACCAGTGGAAAATCCGCCTTAAACTTATTGGCATAGCCCCAATGAGTGGTCGCGACTTTGCCATCGAGCAAGCCTGCCTTTGCCAAAAAAAACGCGCCACTGCAATTGCTGGCGATATCGGCTTTGGTACTCGCCAGTCGCTTGATATGTACAAGCAGCTCAGCGTTCTGACTCAGCACTTTATCGATGGAATCGCCAATCGTTGGGATTAATAATAAATCGCAGTCCGTCACCTGCCGAATATCGCAATGCGCTTGCATGATTAAGCGGTTGCTGCATCTGATATCGACGCCGCCAAGGCTGGCAATCTGCACCTTAAACCTTGGCTCTACCGTCTCATCCAAAAAGCGCTGCCAGCTGACACCAGTAAATGAAAATAAATCCAACGCCCCTGTCAAAGCGCTGCCGAGTACGCCATCGAAGCCAACGATGATGACGTTAAAGGGTTTAAAGTAGGGCATGGCTGCGTAATTTCCTTTAAAAATGTTTATTAAAAATGACGTTTTTCGACGAGGTTTTTCTAATTTAACACATGAGTATTGTCTTATTTGACCATGATTATGTCATAAATGACAATACGGTAAGGCGTTAAATTAGATTACTATCAAGTCATCAACAAATTTAATGAGCCAGCGAGGACACTATGGCAGCAGATACGCTTATCAACGACTTTGAATTACCGTTTCAACTCTACGATGTACTGAACGCAGAAACCTTAACCAAACGTCCTAAGTTTGCAGAACACAGCCGCGAAACCTTTGACGCGGTATTGGGTACCGCCAATAAAATCGCCACCGATTTGTTTTTGCCGCACAATCATATGGCCGATAAAAATGAGCCACAGTTTGATGGTAAAAAAGTCAGCATGATAGACGATGTAAAAGTCGCTTTTGATGCGTTTCGTGAGTCGGGCTTTATCGCCGGTCGTTATCGCTTTGACGATGGCGGCATGCAACTGCCCGAGACGGTGATGACTGCGGTGGCAGGCTATTTTATGGCAGCCAATCCATCGACCACGGCTTATCCATTTTTGACCACGGCCGCCATTAATGTCATCTCGCATTTTGCCAGTGATGAGATCAAAGATGCCTTTATGCCGCGCATGCTAACGGGCGAGTTTACCGGTACCATGGCACTGACCGAGCCGCATGCAGGATCATCGCTTGCCGATATCAAAACCACCGCTGTCAAACAAGATGACGGCAGCTATCGTATCAAAGGCAGTAAGATTTATATCTCAGCAGGTGATCATGAATTGTCTGACAATATCGTGCATTTGGTATTGGCCAAAGTGCCGGGTGGCCCCGCTGGCGTCAAAGGCATCTCGCTATTTGCCGTGCCCAAGTATCGACTCAATGATGATTTGTCAGTCGGCGAGCGTAATGACGTCCATTTAACTGGACTGATTCATAAACTTGGCTATCGCGGCGCGACGTCTACGGCATTGAGCTTCGGTGATGCCGGCGAGTGTCACGGCTATCTGATAGGGGATGAGCATTTTGGCTTGCGTTATATGTTTAAGATGATGAACGAAGCGCGCATCGCGGTTGGTTTTGGCGCGGCGATGATTGGCTATCGCGGTTATCAGTACTCACTCGATTATGCCAAAGACAGAACCCAAGGCAGAATCGCGCCCAATAATAAACCTGAAGATGCAGCAACGGCAATTATTAATCATGGTGATGTCAAACGTATGCTCCTTGCACAAAAAGCCTATAGCGAGGGCGGCATTTCACTCTGTCTATATGGCTCCAATCTCATTGACCGTATCAACACCTGTGAAGACGCCACGCTCAAAAACGAGCTATCAGAACTACTAGATTTACTCACACCAGTGCTCAAAGCATGGCCGTCTGAATATGGTCCAAAAGCCAATGATTTAGGCATTCAAGTATTGGGCGGGGCAGGCTATACGCGTGAATATCAAGCCGAGCAGTTTTGGCGTGACAATCGTCTCAACCCCATTCATGAAGGCACAAATGGCGTACAGGCGTTAGATTTGTCATTTCGTAAGTTATGGCAAAAAGGTGGACTTGGTATCCAAATTCTACAACGTGAAATCACCCAAGATTTAGAAAATATCAGCACACCAGAAACTGCGAAACTTGCGGGCAAATTGACGCCTTATATGGGGCATTTGCATGAAGTGCTCGTACATTTAAGCAAAGTTCTGCAAACCGAAAAAGCCATCACACTGACGGGTAACGCGCAAGCCTTGATGAATATTTTTGCGACTATTGTGGTGAGTTGGATTTGGATTCGTCAAGCGAGCAAAGCTGAGCAACTACTAAGTACGACGCAAGATGTTGAGCAGCAGAATTTCTACCACGGAAAGATACAAGCAGCCAAATACTTTATCGATTGGGAATTGCCACTTATCAACCGCGATATCGAGCTGTTAAATAACGACAATGCGGTCTGTACGGATATGCAAGCCGAGTGGTTTTAAGAGATTGTTTATAAAGTTTTCAAGTAAAAAGTTTTCAAATAAGACGACTAACGTGATGCTGGGATAAATTTTTCGAAGCTTCTGGTATGCCAAGCGCATAGCAAGCGAGTAAACGATACCAATGACTTTTTATAACATTTAAAGGAGTAAATGATGACATCTGATAATAAGCAGATTAATAAGCAGTGGCGCTTAAAAGCAAGACCAATTGGCGAACCAAGTGCTGATACGTGGGAATATACCGAAACCGAACTACCGACTATTACAGATGGCGAGCTGTTAATAAAAATTGAGTATATCTCGATGGATCCGGCAATGCGTGGCTGGTTGAATGATGCAAAGTCTTATATCGCACCGGTACAGATTGGTGAGGTGATGCGCGCGGGTACCGTGGGTAAAGTCATTGAAAGTAAGCATGAGAAGTTTGCTGTTGGTGACTATGTCGCAGGTCATAACGGCGTGCAGTCCTATGCCATCAGTGACGGTACTGGACTACATAAAGTCGATCCAAACCTTGCGCCATTGTCTTATTACTTGGGCGTGCTCGGTATGCCAGGTATGACGGGCTACTTTGGCTTATTAAAAACGGGTCAACCAAAGGCGGGCGAGACTGTCGTCGTCTCTGGTGCTGCCGGCGCGGTCGGCGGCTTGGTTGGGCAAATCGCCAAACTCAAAGGCTGCCGAGTCGTCGGTATCGCTGGTGGTGCTAAGAAGTGTAAATTTTTGGTCGATGAGCTGGGCTTTGATGCGGCGGTAGATTATAAAAATGAACATGTGAAAAAAGGCTTAAAACAGGCCTGTCCAGATGGCGTCGATGTCTTCTTTGATAACGTCGGCGGTGATATTTTAAATGATGTCCTCACGCAAATTAATCTACATGCGCGTATCGTCATTTGCGGGGCGATTAGCCAATATAACAACACCACAGAGGTCAAAGGACCATCAAATTATCTGTCACTGTTGGTCAATCGTGCGCGTATGGAAGGCATCGTCGTCTTTGATAATATCAAAGAATATCCGATAGCGATGAAAGACATTGCAGGCTGGATTGGGTCAGGTGACATTAAAGTAAAAGACCATATTGTCGAGGGTATCGAGACCTTCCCAGATACCTTGATGATGCTGTTTAAAGGTGAGAACTTCGGCAAGCTGGTACTTAAGGTAGAGGGATAAATCATGACAGTGAATACAAATGGAATTGCATCAGACGTAACTGGTAAACACATTTTAATCACCGGCGGCGCGTCTGGCATTGGCGCTGCCAGTGCGTTATTGCTTGCCAGTCGCGGTGCGAAAGTCGTCATTGGCGATTTGGCAGAAGAGATGGGCGCAGCCGTTGCTCAGCAAGGGCAAGACGCGGGCAATAGCATCGTCTTCAAAAAGGTCGATGTCACCAGTGGCGATGAAGTGCGTGCGCTATTTGCTTTTACTATGGAAACGCTTGGTGGTCTTGATGTGGTGATAAATAACGCCGGTATTGACCATAAGCCAGCACCGATGCACGAGCTAAGCGATGAGGATTTTGATCGTAATATCGCCGTTAATCTAAAAGGCGTTTGGCATTGTATGCGTGCTGCCGTTGCTTGCATGGCGACCAACGGCGGCGGTCATGTGATTAATGTGGCCTCCATTGCTGGTTTGCGTTCTGCGCCGCTATTATCCGCCTATAGCGCGGCCAAGCATGGCGTTATGGGGCTGACCAAGTCTGCGGCTCATGAATATGCGCGTGTCAATATCCGCTTTAATGCAGTCTGTCCGAGCTTTATCGATACGCCGATGGTGCGTAATACTATGGCAAATATGGATGAGCGCGCCCAACAAGCAACCATCAAAGCCAGCCCAATGCGCCGTTTAGGGGAAGTTGGTGAAGTAGCGGGTGCGATTGCGTGGCTGGCGAGTGATGAAAGTAGCTTTATGAATGGTCATGCCTTTACCCTTGATGGAGGCATGTTGGCTTAATAGTCAAATAACTGCCAAATCATTACGGCGTTAGCCTCGCTCGATGTACTATTTGTACTATCTATGCTCGGCTGCCTTGTAATGAGTTTGCAGTTTTTCGACTATAATTTATGAAGTGGTTACGATAAAAAAAATTGAAAACTGAATAGCTAGTTCAAAATATAAGGAGTAATGATGAAAGATTTATTTGATTTAACGGGTAAGATTGCGTTAGTGACTGGCGCGAGCCGCGGTATTGGAGAGTCTATCGCTCGTCTATTGGCATCTAGAGGCGCGCATGTGATTGTCTCTAGCCGTAAGATTGATGCTTGCCAAGCGGTAGCAGATAGCATCAAAGCTGATGGTCATAAAGCCAGTGCCTTTGCTTGTCACGTCGGCGATATGGGTCAAATTGACGCTATTTTTGAGCATATCAAAAGCGAGTTTGGTCAAATCGATATATTGGTCAATAATGCCGCGGCAAATCCATATTACGGGCATATCTTAGATACTGACTTAGCTGCTTTTGATAAAACGGTTGAAGTCAATATTCGCGGTTATTTCTTTATGTCGACGGCGGCGGGCAAGATGATGCGCGAGCAGGGCGGCGGGGTGATTTTAAACACCGCTTCGGTCAATGGCTTGGTCGCGGGTGATAAGCAAGGCATCTATTCAATCACCAAGGCGGCGGTGATTAGCATGACCAAGGCCTTTGCCAAAGAGTGCGGCCCTTTAAACATCCGCGTCAATGCGCTATTGCCAGGTCTGACCGATACCAAGTTTGCCTCGGCCTTGACCACCAATGATAAGGTCTTAAAAATGGCGCTACATGCCATTCCACTAGGACGCGTGGCCGATCCGGACGAGATGGCGGGCACGGTGTTGTATCTGGTGTCTGATGCGTCGAGCTATACCACGGGTGCGACGGTGGTCGTCGATGGCGGTATGCTTGCCTAATTATTTGCTGAGTCACTGATAGTCAGTTGAAAATAATTAGTCATTTGCTTAGCTTTGTCTTAAATAGTAATGAGTGATTGGCCATAACAGCACAGCTTGTACGTAAAGTGAAAAACCGCCCAGAGGTGAGTCTCTAGGCGGTTTTTATTTTTTATACGGTTTGTAAATGGCTTAGCACTTCGCTCAGCGCGATCAGTCTTTTAGCACTTCGGCCATGGCATTGGCGACATAGTCGACGTTGTTGACGTTTAGGCCTGCCATACACATACGTGAGTTTGAGACGATATAAACCCCAAACTCTGTTTGTAAGCGCTCGATTTGCTTGGGGGTCAATCCTGTGAAGCTAAACATGCCGTTTTGCTTGGTGATGTAGTCAAAATTGCGCGCTGGCACGTTGGCTTCTAGTACGGATTTTAGCTTGAGGCGCATGGCTTTGATGCGGTCACGCATGCCGTAAACTTCGCCGACCCACTGCTGGTGCAACGCTTCGTCGTTCATGACGATATCGACCACGCGGCCACCGTGTGATGGCGGGCTGGTGTAGATACGGCGTACGGCGTAATTGAGCTGGCCAAAGACGCGCTCGGCCTCTTCTGCCGTAGGGCATACCACAGACAAGCCGCCCACGCGCTCACCATATAGCGACAAGTTTTTGGAAAATGAGTTGCTCACAAACACAGGTAAACCCAGCGCCACAGCTTTGCGAATGGCATAAGCATCGTGGTCCATATCTTGCCCAAAGCCTTGATAAGCGATGTCCATAAATGCAATCAGCTCACGCTGTTTCATGATGTCCAATAGCTCATCCCACTGGGCATGGGTCAAGTCCATACCAGTTGGGTTGTGGCAGCAAGGATGTAGTAGCACCACATCGTGTTTATTTAACTTTGCAATGAAAGCTAGCATCTCATCAAACTTAATGCTGCTGGTGGCAGTATCGTAGTAAGGATAGGTGCCCACCTCGACATCCGAGCCTTCAAAGATGGCAATATGGTTGCTCCACGTCGGATCGCTCACATAGCACTTGGAGGCAGGAAACCATTCATGGATAAACTCAGCGCCGACTTTTAGCGCGCCAGAGCCGCCCAATGTGGCAATGGTAGCGACGCGTTTTTCTTGTAGCACCGCGGCGTCCTTACCAAACAGTAGGTTTTGACAGGCGAGGCGATGCCCTGGCAATCCTGCCATCGGCAGATAAGGTCTGGGCGAGATGGGGTCAGCGATTCGTTGCTCGGCGGTTTTTACACACTCAAGTACTGGCAGTTTGCTGTCTTCATCATAATAGATGCCGATGCCCAAATTGACTTTGTTTGGGTTGCTATCAGCAACAAATTTATCTACTAGACCCAAGATAGGGTCACCCGCATAATAGTCGACGCGTTCAAACATTTTGATTCTCTACAAATAAGATAAAATAAGGTCTCAAAATCATAAACTACATTGTCGCTGAACTCAATGTTAGAATGAACGAATAATGACAAAATACGTATCAATATACATTAATGAGAGTTGGAATGACATCACGTACAGACGATACTGCACATACCGAAAACACTCACTATGCCAATACATGGCTATTTGTACCGGCAACGCGCATGGACAGAGTGGCCAAAGCCTTTGCCAGTGGCGCAGATGCTGTCATTGTCGACTTAGAAGATACCGTGGCTCTAGAGGATAAAGCGTCAGCGCGCAAGGCGTTACAAGAGTATTATGCTCATGCCGACTATCGGCCCGTGTGGGTGCGTATCAGTCAAGCAGGCAGTGATGAGTTTGCCAAAGACATAAAAGCCTGTGAGCAGATGCCCAATCTCGCTGGCATCATATTGCCCAAGGCGGAACAGGCCACAGATATCGAATCCGTCCATCATTTAACTCGACTGTCTGTCATTGCACTGATAGAAAACGCGCGTGGTCTGTATCAAGTCGATACGATGGCAAAAGCGTCGGGGCTGCGTGCTTTTAGCTATGGGTTTTTGGATTTGTGTAATGATTTGAACGTACAAGTAGGAACGCCGGCGGCAGATATTATCGCCAATCAGATTCGCTATCAGCTTATCCTTAGCTCTAAAATCCATCAGTTAGCGCCGCCCATCGATACCGTGTATCCTGATTTTCAGGATGCCAAAGGATTGGTCGCGCGCGTGCAGCTCTGGTCGCAGATGGGGATGGCAGGGATGCTCTGTATCCATCCCAAACAAGTGGCCGTGGTGCAAAACGCGCTGATGCCGACCGCTGCCGAGATGGAGTTCGCTCGGCGAGTGGTGACAGAGTATGAGCGCCACGGGCAGGCGGTATTTAAGGTAGAGGGCGAGATGGTCGATGCGCCGGTGATTGAGCGCTGTCAGCAGTTATTAAAAAATAGCCGTTAAATAAAATGCTGACATCACATGAGCCTTGCGTTTAAGTGATGTTAAAAGTTATGTTCAACGCCATGGCAAAAATCTGTCAAAAACCATGTCATAAAAAATGCCTAAACATAGTATCAATATACCGCTCGATGGCCTCTGTATCAGGGCTGACCTGTGCATAGGTACGCAAGCCGATGAGCTGGATTTGGAAATAGCGTGCCAGTTCGGCAGGGTCCTGATTACAGCTGATCTCGCCATGGTCGATCGCTAGCTCAAAGGTGTTGACAAAAGAGGCTTCTACCTGCTTTAAGATGCTGGTCGCGTGGGTGAGCAGTTCTGGACTATCGTTTTGTGTCAGCTCGCCGATGGTTTTGACCACCATGCAGATACCGCTGGGCGCACAGCCTTTGCTGCAGATGGTGACGCTTCGAATAAAACGCTGTAGGCCTGCGAGCACGGTTTCTTCTTGGGCAATACAATTGGCAAGATTGGCTGCGCCTTGCTCAGCATAGCGGTTTAAGGCTTCTGTAAATAAGCTGTCTTTATTACCAAACGCGGCATAGATGCTGCCAGGGCGCATATCGACGACATCTTGTAGGTTTCGCATCGAGGTGGCGTGATAGCCTTTTTCCCAGTAGAGGTTTTTGGCTTTTTCGATCACCTCATCACGATTGAATTTGGCTTGTGCACTCATGTGGCTCCCCTTAAAATCTCTGTCTGATTAGGGCGTGTTGAATGTTCAACACGCCCTAAGTACATCAGCGTATCACTGTATCGTTTTTATACTGAATTGACTCTATGTTGTTGATCATTTTTGTCTAAAAAACGCCATTATTATAAAGTCATTTGCCTTATCAAGCGGCCAAACTTTGGCGCAAATTAAAGCGGTTTTTGCGGCTGTAATAATAAAGCCAGTCCAATGGCGACAAAGGCGGCAATACCAGAGACCATGTAACTGATGCGAAAGTCGCCCGTCAGCTCTGCAAGATAACCTGCTGCCACCGGTCCAAGCGCTTGACCACTCGAAAAAGCAAATGTCAGCGCTGCAAGCGCACTGGCTGCTGCCGCGGCACCAAAATAATCACCAGCGCAGGCGGCCATAATGACAGGTACGCTCCAGACCACGAAACCAAACAAAATAATCGACAAATATAACCCCAAATGCCAATCCGTTAAGCCGACTAACAGATAAGCGATGGCAAGAAAGAAAAATGCCAGCGCGAGCCCAAGGCGACGGCCGATGTGATCAGAGATCCAGCCAAAAAGCATGCCCGAAAAGACACTCAGTAGACCAATCCATGCCCAAATACCGCCTGCAGCCGCTTCACTGAGCTGATAAGAGCCCACCATGCTGGTCACGATGAAGGTCACATAAACCATATAAGTCGCGCCATAGATAGCAAAGATAAGGCCCAAGTGTACGAGTAGCTTGAGGTTACTGCGTTCCAGCTTTTTTTTGTTTTTTACGGGCGAAGTGGGTATACGTCCGAAAGGGCTGTGCGTGACATCGTTTGGATGATTGCGAATTAACGCAAAAGTAAGGCACGCCACCACAATATTGATTAGCGCAAAAATCAGCCAACCCGTCTGCCAAGACAGTAAGCTAAAAAAGGGTAATAGTTTTGGGACGACAAAGCCCGATAGGATAATACCAAAGCCGGGCCCTGCCATCACCAGCCCCAACGCCAGCCCGCGATGCGACGGAAAAAACCAGTGTGACATGACGCTCATCATCGGTAAGACCACGCCGCCGCTGCCAATGCCAGTGAGCACATAAAAAGCGCAAAGCATAGGAAAACTGGTGGTAAACGCCATACCAAGCATAGAGGCTGCGATGACAAAAAGACTGGCCGTACCGGTTAAACGAGTGCCAAACCTAGGTAGAATAAGCGGACTTAAAAGCACAGCGACAAGATAACCGATCAGGTTGGCAAAACCTAATATACCGCTTTGGGTGTAGCTCAATGCCAAAGACGCCGACATCGACGGCAGCAGCATACCAAAGGCAAATCGCCCCAAACCCAGCCCGCAAAACATCGCTATAGAGCCTGTAACAGCGACAACCCAAGCATAATGTAACCTGCCTAAGCTAAGCGGCGGCGTGCGATTGCGCGGCTCTGATGGCAAGATGTCCTCACGCATGTTGTTTCTCCGAAAGACCGAAGAAATTGGCGCTTATGTGCCCCATACGCATGATATACAAACCAAGTAACACCGCTGTCTGGCGTAAAAGATTGCCCATTTTACACTTATCCTTGTGTGGGTAATGCAGTACAAAAAGTCCGGTAGCAATGAGTATAGCTTTGCCTGAACACTCGTTCAATAGAAGTTATAAAAGTTTATGCAAATTGCTGCTGTTTATGTAAATTACTAGGGCGTGTCTTTATTTCAAAAATGGTGATAAAAATGAGATAAATTGCCGTCAAACAAGGAAAATAGCGCCGTTAATATCAGGATATTGACCAGCTATTTGACGACGTTTGACAAGATTTGACCATTTTTAGCCCATTTAGATAGCTATCGCGTGAATTGAAGACACGCCCTAAGATATGGTGATGAGTAGCATAAAAAATGCCAGACCGTTTAGTAGGCTGGCATTGTATTTAGGTTCGAATCATCTAGCCTTAATTAGCCGAGTCTTTTACTCAGCTCAGGAAAGCGTTTGATCATAAATAGCATCAGTAGCAGCGCCGCACTAGCGATGGCCGCCCCGACATAGCCCACGCTTGATAGCGACAGATGCGTCACCGCGTATCCACCAAAGAGCGCCCCCGTACCAATTCCTAAATTAATAATACCCGAAAACATCGACATCAGCATGTCTTGGGCATTGACATCGACCATGATGACTTTGGCTTGCATGGAGATGATCAGTAGCATCAGCGCCGCGCCCCATAACAAGGCAATTAGGCTGAGCACCCAGATCGAGGTCACCACATACAGCAGTACTAGCATAGATAAAAGCATCAGTATCGTCGAGACCAGCATAATCCGCGTGTTAAATCGATCACCCCAACGGCTAAATATGACACTGCCGGCAATCCCTGCGACACCGAATAACAGTAAAATGATCGTCGCTGAGTTTTCGCTCACTGAGCCGACCTGCCGCATAAACGGCTCAATATAAGAGTAGGCGCTATAGTGAGCGGTAAAGACCAATAGGATAAGCAAGTACAGGCAGACCAATAATGGGTTTTTTAGCAGTTCTGGTATTTTTCTAAAAGAGCCTTGAAACATACTGGGCAAGGTCGGTAACAGCTTGGCTTGTAGCATAAATACCACAAAAGCAATTACCCCAATCCCGCCAAACGTCGCGCGCCAGCCAAACCATTGACCAACCAAACGCCCCAACGGCACCCCTAGCACCATCGCCAATGAGGTACCCGTCGCAAGCACGCTTAGCGCCAGTGCTTTTTTGCCTTCTGGTGCTACTCGTATGGCAATCGCCGCGGTGATGGACCAAAATATCGCATGCGATAGCGCGATACCTACGCGGCTGATCAGCAGCACATCAAAGCTCCAAGCAAATACGGACAATACATGACTGGCGATAAATACCGCAAACAATGCTAGGAGTAAGCTTTTACGCTCAAAGCGACTGGTCAGTAGCATCAGCGGCAATGACATGGCCGCAACGATCCACGCATACAGCGTCAGCATCCAGCCAGTCTCGGCAGTGGTGATAGAAAAATCTTGGGCAATGTCACTGAGTAGAGCGACGGGGACGAATTCTGTGGTATTCATGATAAAGGCACTGATGCCCATCAAAAACACTTGAAAATACTGAGTCCGGCGAGCATCTAAGCTCGCCTCAATGTTGTGTTTCATAAGATCCAATACAAGAAAATGCTAGGGCGTGTCTTCACTCGATGAGTAAGAATAATTAAGTAAGAACTATGAGGACACGCTCTAATACGATAAGAAGATTAGCCAATAAGGGGGTAAAAATGCTGGGTGGTAAACACCTTTGGCAATATAAGAATGGCGAGGCAAGATACCAAGTCAAAGGCATTAGTTAAAGAGATTTTTTGCTAAGGATTGTTAATTTGATATCGAACGGACGATATCGCGTCAATCGCGCTCATCTAGATCGTATATCTAAAAACCTCTAAATAAGAGATAATAGCCGCTATAAAACCATCAACTCATATAACAAGGCCGTCCTGCATGACCAAAGAAAACCCTTATCACTTTTTGCCGTTACAACCCACTGGCAGAAACGAGACCGACAACGTAAACACCTATTCTCCTGAAGACATGATAAAAATATACGAGCAGCAGTTTCTCACGCACGTGCCTGAAGACCAGCTAAGCGAGTTTTTGCCCGCACTAAAGCAATTTTATGATATCGATGACAATACGTTGGACATCGCTGCGGTCATCTTTGATGCCATAGCGGATGCGGCGATTATCTATAATCACAAGGTAAAAGCAGGCGGTTATCAGATATTAGGCAGCTTGGTAACAGAGCAGCTGGAGTACGAGCAAGCCGAAGACAGTAACGAAGGCTCAAATTCAAATGACAGCTCAGACAATCAAGCCTATACCATAGACTGTATGCGTACGTTTTTTATCAATGATATCGAAATACCGTACCACTTTAATCTATTTATCCAAGGCGACGGTTATTCTACCTTGACCGAAAAAAACACCGTGCTAGAAAAGATATACTGGCTGGTCCATGGTGAGTCTGAAGGCGATTTAGACGATACAGCAACTTCTTTAGCATCTATTAACGAGGCGCTAGCCAGCTTACGCATCAGAGCGATGGATCTAAACACCATCCATCAGTTGCTCAATTATATAGAAGATCATCTGCTCGATGACGACATGGCAGACACGCTAAATACTCTGATAGATGCCGCTGAGTAGGTCTTGTCTTATGAGTATGACTCATGACTCACCGTAAGTGTGAATACGCGACAGCCGTTGTCGCAGATGATATAAATACACTGTATTTTTATCAATCTTTATATTATAGTTATTGAGTCAGGCAGCAATAATTCTAAAAACCATAACCGGATATAGTTGGTTTACTTTAAAAACGATACAATGCAGCTGGTATGAGTTTTGCGCAGCATCTGTCAGCGTAGACACAGTAAGCAAGGAAAATTTATACCAGTTGCCCGTTCATATGAGCATATCGATTTTATTTAGAACTGACTATAAACAACAACAGGGCAAACAGTGAACCCTCGGGGCGCAATGCCTCACTTTTTCACTGAGTTGTCTTTAATGATGCTATTTTCGTTTTATCTTATCTTCTTTTGCCTGTACAAATCCAAAAAAACTTAGTTGTTAACACACATAAAACTAAAAAAACGCTCGTTAGTCTGGCAAAAATGTTGACGATGCGACAATAAAAAGCAGCGTCTAAAAGCCAGTTCACCATAAAACTGCTGCCTTGCCAAACCGATTAATCTACTTCTCTTTATAAATACTAACTTATAGATAATAACGTCATTTAATAAAATGGCGAACAGACTTGGCTTGCTCAAGATCGGCATCAAGCAAAGAGCAACCAAAAAAAAGTGACAAACAAACCAAAATCAAAATCAAAATAATAAGGATATGACAATGACAAAGTTAACGTATGAATTTGAGCAAAAACGCGTAGACAATATGCAGTGGGCAGGTCGCTCAAAACTGTCTGGGTTAACGGCATTGGCCAGTGAGCAAGGGCGAGTACGAAAAAAACCCTTGTTTTATCTCGAAAGTGTGTCGGTAGACAATTATGTAGATGACATTTATTTTGTGAATAATAGCGATGAGACGCTGAGCTTTGTCGCGCTATTTATGCCTTATCGAAACATAATAGAGGCAGGGGCCAAGCTCGGTGATATCAGTGAGGAAAATCTAAATAAAGTAAAGCTTTATAGTGATGACATGGACCGTTTATACACCGATGTACTACCCAACCAAGGCGTGCGTATCGGTAGCAGCCATATCATTTATGACAGTGATGCGCTGATGCAGTGGCTGATACACCTGCCCTTTAAGGGGGCTAAGACGCATTACGCCATTTGGCGCTTTAACGTGGTGGAGAAAGGCGGTATAGGTGGGTCTTATCCACTGCTATGGGAGGATTTTAGTAAGCCCTTACCTATGGTGAGTAGCGAATGTCTATTTGAAAAGTCCGAAATGCCGATAGAGGCCAGTGTTTACGAGGAGCGTTGTGTGCTGCTTGAGCGGCTGATTGACGCATTTGGGGTGACCAATGCCATATTTATCTTAGCGATTAACGATGTGCTGTATCGTTACTGCGTGGGCTGGAGCGCGCCTTATAGCGAGTCGGATATACAGGCGCAAGACATCGCGCTCAAACTAAAAAAGCAAAAGCCAAAAGATGCGCAAGCGGTAAAAGGTATTATCCAAGCTGTTTATGACTTTTGGTTTAATGAGGATTTTGCAAAAAATATCTCGATGCAGGCTTGTGAGGAGGTTTTGGCTTTATACCAAGCGCAGGTCGCTATAGTCGATTCTAAATAAAAGAATCATACGTTTATTGATCAGCAAGGCCGATAAAAATTTTCTGGCGTGCTGTGCCTACGCAGACAGAGGTTGCAAAAATTTCTATCAGCCTTGCTATAACATTTTTATAGTGAACTGACTATAGCCAAAAAGCAGTTTAATCTAATTTAAATCTATAAGCCAAGCTGTTGAAAAAAATAAATAATTATTAAAAAAAGGAGAACGCTATGATGTTTCCTATCGAAAACAATGACACGTTTTTGTTGTTTTTTCATGGGCTTGACTCAAGCAATGAGACCAGCAAATATACCTGTATCACCCGTGAGCCAAAATATTGCCAAACGGTCAATTACCGAGACAACTTTGCAGAAGTATTTGAGATTTATGATGCCTTGATTCGTGAAAAAATAACACAGTATCCGCGCGTGGTGCTGGCAGGGCATTCGCTGGGCGGCTGGTTTGCCAATCATTTCGCCCACCAATACAACTTGCGGGCGCTATTGGTTGCGCCTTGTATCTATCCGAGTGAGGTGTTGGCCGATCGTATTCCAAACATCTCTGATATGAAGCTGTCTTTTCCGACATCAAACACCGAGATGATGCGAGTCATGATGGAGGTCGACGATGAAAGCTTGGATGTGGCGGTGGCTAGACGAACTTTGGTCAATCTGCCTGAGAGCTGGGAAGTCGATTACTTCGACGGCGGTCATCACCGTATCGCCCGCAGTAGTGATATCTGGTATCACTTGGTTCACCTATGCGAAGATCCGATCGTTTGGGTGGATGACGCAACCTACTATGGAGAGGACTAAAGAGCGGGGGTGAAAATTAAAGGATGGACTTCATCTAAAAAAAGCAGTTATTTGAGAGTAAAATAATTATTCACAAACAGACACACAGTTCCGTATTTATTTACGCTTATCTGATGTGCTATCATCATAAAACGATTTATCGTGGGTTTAACAGTTTTGTATTGCCAATCACTATTGACGACGATGATGTCAATTGAATGATGGCGTACAAACCTTGCAACTTCCAGCACGATATAAAACAACTCTGGTAAAGCGCATGAGCCTGTACTCCGACATCCTCATTTGTGCCTGATTTTATTATTTTTCGTCGGAGTTATAGGAATCTAAGGTGTCCACCATCATGAGCCACTCATCTCATCTTTCTAAATACACTCGTCACTATCGCCCGCAGCACCCGCTTGCTCAGTATATTGTTACTCAAATCAACACGCTAGAGCTGCGTGCACCAGATATCATCAGAGCCATGGGCTATCCGTTAGGCCATACCATACCTGCTTGTGAGCGCTTGCGCCATGTCTTGTGTCATCGTCATCTTGGGCTTGATGACAGTTATATGGACAGATACTTTAGTGCTGATGCGTTTTTGGCCACGCTGTTTGAGATACTTGAGCTACCTTATGAGCCATTTGCAGAAGATATCGCCCAGATTAAAGCTCAAGTGGCGCAACGCTCTGATACTTTGCCTCACTACCGCCTGCGAGCGCAGGTCGATTTTGCGTTTGTTGACGGGGCCAATTGGCTGTCTCGATGGGGGGCGGCGTTGGCAACTGAGGTGCATTTGCCAAGTGGGTTTGTGACATTAGATGAGCGCGAGCGCAAGGCGGCGATCAAGCAGAGTATCCGTGAGCATTATCGGCAGTTTGATGGTCATCTGCCTTACAACGGGGTGATTCAGGGCTATCAGCTGATGGTGCTGCAGCAAGATGAGGTCATCGAAAAAGTAGCCTATGGACTGCCGACCTCTAGCAGTGTGTAAGAATTTACTCAATAATCTCGAAAATAGTTTGCATAAAGCCTCACTAAATGGTGGGGTTTTTTTGTGGCACTGACTTGTTCGTAGTGTCTTGCGCAAGTGCTATTAGTGGCCTAGTATGAGTCTCATGCCAAAGCCAAAAGGTACGAGTTTTACCTTTATTTATTCAATATAAACCACCCACCATGTCAAGGAAGACACCATGAGTATCGAAAAATTTACCCCAAACTGGATGACCGAAGAGCATCAGATGGTCTATGACAGTGCGCTTAAAATGTTTAAAAGCTGGCAGTCAAAGGACGAAGAATGGCGCAAAAACGGCATGATAGACCGTGCCGCGTGGGAGGAAGCAGGGGCGATGGGGTTCTTGTGCGCATCCATACCCGAAGCGTATGGCGGCGGTGGCGGTGATTTTGGTCATGAAGCAGCGCTGCTGTATGCACAGGCAGAGGCCAATCAGCCAGGCTTCGGCGGTATGGTGCATTCGGGCATCGTCGCGCCGTATATCTTAAAGCATGGCACTGATGAGCAAAAGACAGAGTGGCTACCTAAGATGGCAACGGGCGAGTATGTCGCGGCCATCGCCATGACCGAACCTGGCACAGGCTCAGATCTGCAGAACATCAAAACTTACGCAGTCAAAGACGGCGACGACTATATCATCAATGGCTCCAAGACCTTTATCACCAATGGTCAGCATGCCAACCTTATCTTGCTAGCCTGTAAGACGGATCGCGAAAAAGGCGCGCAAGGGGTCTCGCTCATCGTGGTAGAAACCGACAAGGCCGAAGGGTTTGAGCGTGGTCGCAATCTCGACAAAATCGGCATGAGCGCACAGGATACCTCAGAGCTGTTTTTTAGCAATGTCCGTGTGCCACAACGCAATTTGTTGGGTGCTGTTGAGGGTAAAGGTTTTATTCAGATGATGGAGGAGCTGCCACGTGAGCGGCTTATTATTGCCTTATCTGGGGTAGGCGCGATGAAGCTGGCAATTAATTTGACGTTGGACTATGTCAAAGAACGTGAAGCCTTCGGTAAGCCGGTTTGGCGCTTTCAAAATACACGCTTTAAGATGGCCGAGTGCTACGCAGATTATCTCGCTGCCAGTAGTATGTGTGATGCTGCTGTCGATGCTATGTTAGAAGGCAAGTTAACCGTCCCACATGCGTCACTGATTAAGTATTGGGTCACCCAAAAGCAGTGTGAGGTGATTGATGAATGCGTGCAGCTATTTGGTGGCTATGGCTATATGACCGAATACCCCATCGCGCGCCTGTATGCTGATGCTCGTGTGCAAAAAATATACGGCGGCACCAATGAGATTATGAAAGAGCTGGCCTCACGTTTTATGTAAATGGTGGTCACTTATTCTCAATCTGGGTTTATAGCTCGGTGTATTTAAGATAAAGACAGATGTAGATTTATACGGATTTAACAATAAAAAAGGGATCTTTATGACTGAGACTGCGTATATTTATGATGCGATTCGTACCCCGCGTGGTAAAGGCAAAAAGGATGGCAGCTTATACCAAGCGTCACCGATTTGGCTGACACGCACGTTACTGCAGGCGCTGCAGCAGCGTCATCACTTAGACACCAGCCTAGTTGACGACGTGGTGCTTGGCTGCGTGACCCCTGTTGGCGAGCAAGGCTCTGATATTGCCCGTATTGCGGTGATAGATGCTGGCTGGGCGCAAAATGTGGCGGGCGTGACCTTATCTCGGTTTTGCGCCTCGGGCCTTGAGTCTATTAACTTAGCTGCCGCCAAAGTCATGTCAGGTATGGAGGATATGGTGGTCGCAGGTGGTGTGGAATCCATGAGCCGCGTGCCGATGGGCTCCGATGGCGGTGCTTGGTATATGGATCCGAGGGTCAATGAGGCGACGCATTATGTGCCGCAAGGCGTTGGCGCTGATACCATCGCCACGCTAAAAGGCTTTAGCCGCAGCGACGTCGACGCCTTTGCCACCGTGTCGCATCAACGGGCCGCGCACGCTTGGGAAAATGGCTATTATGACCACTCTGTCGTCCCTGTCTCTGATATCAATGGCATGCTGCTATTGGCGAAAGACGAAACCATTCGCCCAAATACCAGCACTGAGGCGCTAGCGGCTCTCAATCCTTCCTTTGCGAAATTTGGCAAGATGGGCTTTGATAGTGTGATTTTGGACAGATACACCACCATCGAAGCTGTCAATCATGTGCATCATGCAGGCAACTCGTCAGGTATCGTCGATGGTGCGGCGCTCTGCTTGGTCGGTAGCGCTGCCGCTGGTAAAAAGGCAGGACTCAAACCCCGTGCCAAAATCACCATGGCCTCAGTCATTGGCTCAGAGCCAGCCATTATGCTGACAGGGCCGACGCCTGCCTGCCAAAAAGCCCTCAAAAAGGCGGGCATGCAAGCCTCCGATATCGACTTGTGGGAGATTAATGAGGCGTTTGCTGCCATACCACTCAATACTGCCGATGACTTGGGTATCTCTCTGGATATCGTCAACGTCAACGGTGGCGCGATCGCCATGGGTCATCCGCTTGGAGCCACGGGCGCAATGCTGATGACCACCGTCCTTGATGAGTTAGAACGCCGTGATCTCAACACCGCGATGGTTACCCTATGCGTCGGCGGCGGGATGGGTATTGCCACCATCATTGAACGCGTATAGCGCTAATAAGTTTTTATTAAAATATATCGAAGTAGAATAATATTAAAAGGACTTAATATGATCACAAACAGCATAGATGCCATCAATGCACTGAAGCACTTTTCTGCCGAATCTGATAATGGAGTTGTTACTGTCACGATTGATCAAAGCCACCGCAAAATGAACGTCATCGGTGATGGCTTTACGGACGCCTTTGCTGTGCTGACCGATAGCTTTATCAATGACGAGATGGCTATAGGCTTGATCCTGACATCAGCAAAAGAAACCTTTGTGGTGGGCGCTGATATCGACCAGTTGGCGAATATAGAAACCGCCGAGCAAGTCTTTGAATTGGCCGAACATCTCAAAGACAGCTTACGCAAACTTGAAACTTCAGGCAAGCCAGTCGTTGCCGCGTTAAATGGCACAGCGCTGGGTGGCGGTTTGGAGCTGGCATTGGCCTGTCATTATCGCATCGCGATTGACGATCCCAAGACCTTACCTAAACCCAGGCTGGGTCTGCCAGAAGTGAAGCTCGGCTTGCTACCAGGGGGCGGCGGTACTCAGCGCCTACCGCGTTTGGTCGGTATTCCGGCAGCGCTTGAGCTGATGACCCAAGGTAAAGCGTTACGTCCAGATGCTGCTAAAGGCATCGGTCTGATCGATACGATTGCCACTGATCAAGCAGACATGCTACAGCAGGCCAAAGACTGGATAAAAGCCAATCCACAGGCGCAGCAGCCGTGGGATAAAAAAGGCTTTAAAATCCCAGGCGGCGACAGTCAGCATCCCAAAAACGTGCAGCTATTTTCTGTAGCGCCGGCTATAGCCAATCAAAAATCCCACGGCAATTATCCAGCGATTACCCATATCTTATCTTCTGTGTTTGAAGGCGGCCTTGTAGACATCGACACTGGCCTTGAGCTTGAATCACGCTTTTTTGCTGCTTGTGTGTTATCAAGTGAGTCCAGAAATATGATCAATACCCTTTGGACGCAGCTAAACAGTATCAAAAAAGGTCAGTCGTGTCCTGATGGCTTTGATCGCACGATCACCAAAAAAGTTGGCATATTAGGGGCGGGCATGATGGGCGCGGGCATTGCTTATGTCACTGCCAAAGCGGGCATCGACGTGGTACTGCTCGATACCGATCTCGCAGTGGCTGAAAAAGGCAAAGCCTATTCTGGCACCATTTTGGATAAAGCCATTAGCCGTCAGCACTCGACAGCTGAGAAAAAGCAGACACTGCTAAATCGCATCACGCCGACCACTTCTTATGAAGACTTAGCAGGCTGTGACCTTGTCATTGAAGCGGTGTTTGAAAGCCGTGAGATTAAAACTAAATGTACCCAGCAAAGTGACGCGGTGATTGCTGGGTCGGCTGTCTATGCCTCTAATACCTCGACACTACCGATCACTGGATTGGCTCAGGCCAGTACGCGCCCCAAGCAGTTTATCGGGCTGCATTTTTTCTCGCCAGTCGACAAGATGCCATTGGTGGAGATTATCATGGGCGAGCAGACCGATGATGCCACCTTGGCAAAAGCCTTTGATTATGTGCTGCAAATCGGCAAGACGCCCATCGTCGTCAATGACAGTCGCGGTTTTTATACCTCACGAGTATTTAGCACTTATGTGTCAGAGGGTATCGCTATGCTAGGCGAGGGCGTGCATCCGCGCAGTATCGAGGTCGCTGGCCTAAAGGCAGGTATGCCGATGCCGCCACTGGCGTTACAAGACGAGGTCTCTCTCAGTCTAGCGCTGCACGTGAGCGAACAGCAGCAGCTAGATATGGCTGCCGAAGGTAAGCCCGTATCCGTGCGCCCTTCGTACGAGATACTCAAAACACTGGTCAAAGCCCACAAGCGCCAAGGTAAAAAGACTGGCAAAGGCTTTTATGAATATCCTGATGAGGGCGATAAATACCTGTGGCCTGAGTTGCTGAATTTATATCCACCACGCGCCCAGCAGCCAGCCCAGCAAGAGCTAATCGATCGCTTGATGTTTATTCAAGCCAATGAGTCGGCTAAATGCTATCAAGAAAATGTCGTGCGCTCTGTCGCGGATGCCAATATCGGCGCTATCTTTGGTTGGGGTTTTGCGCCGCATCACGGTGGTACGCTCCAATTTATCAATGCCATGGGGCTAGAGGCGTTTATCAAGCGCAGTCGTGAGCTTGCTGAGCAATACGGCGAGCGTTTTCAGCCAGCGCAAATAGTGCTCGATATGGCGGCTAAAGGTGAGGTGTTCTCTGATGACTAATGTAACGACTGACTTGATGACTGATTCAATCATAAACTCCATGGCAGACTGCTTACAAGGGCTGCGAGTGGTCGATTTGACGCGTAACTTACCAGGGCCATTTGCCACGCGCCTGCTGGCCGATTTGGGTGCAACGATCATCAAGATCGAACCCAAAAATGGCGACCCTGCTAGAGCCTTCGGTGAGCTGTTTGCCGCATTAAACCATGGCAAAACTACCGAAAGACACGACTTTCGGGACCCCAAAGGCATTGCGGCTATCAAAGCGCATATCAAAGATGCTGATGTCATGCTCGATAGCTTTCGTCCTGGTGTGTTAGCAGGCATGGGATTGGATGCCAAAACGCTGCATGGGCTTAATTCAAAGCTTGTAATGGTATCAATCACTGGCTACGGCGTGACGGCTAAAGCGTCCAATGAGAGCGCTGCAATAGATGCGAGTGCGATCAATCACCCACGAGCCAGTCATGATTGGGCGCATAAAGCTGGCCACGATATCAACTTTATGGCGATGAGTGGTGTCCTTGACCAATTAAAAACCGCAAGTGGCGAGCAGGCCATGCCCAATGTACAATTTGCAGACTTGGCAGGCGGCAGTGATACTGCTGTCATTGCGCTGCTCGCTGCAGTGTTTGCCGCGCAGCGTACCGGCAAGGGTCGTCATATCGCGGTCAGCATGACCCACAGCTTATACCAGCATCTGGTCATGCCCAAGGAAACGGGCGCGCTGGTTAAAAGCTTTTCAAGAGACATGCCTGCACCGCATCTTGATTTTTTGGGCGGGCTATTGCCTTGCTATCGTTTGTACAGAACCCTTGATAATCGCTATATGGCGGTTGGCTCATTGGAGCTGAAATTTTGGCAAGGGCTGTGCGAGGCGTTGGCACTGCCAGCACTAAAAGACAGCCATTGGCAACTTGGCGTCATGCCAAACTCCCCTGAGAGCCAAGCAGCAGCGAAGGCTGTGAGTGATGCCTTTGCCAGTCAGACACTTGCCCATTGGCAGCGGCATTTCGCACCCATTGATGTCTGCGTTACCCCAGTGCTTAGCTTACAAGAAGCCAAAGCGCATCCGTTATTTGCACATCAAGACAAGTACTACTCAACGCCTGGGTGGCAGCTGGTCGAGTGAGACTGTATGCAATGTGCAGCGGTTGAGGAAGATAAAAGATAGGCTAGATAAAATAACAGTGACCAAGGACGTCTTTAAATAAAAAGGAGTTTACTTATGAAAGCAATTACCCGTTTTTCCAATAGCTTGATGGAAAAATACTTACCTGATCCATTTTTGTTTGTGTTGATATTAACCTTAGTGATTTTTGTGATGGGCTTAGGGCTCACTGAGTCATCTCCTATAGAGATGGTCACGTATTGGGGCGATGGGTTTTGGGCGCTGCTGGCGTTTTCGATGCAGATGGTGCTGGTGCTGGTCACAGGATTTGTGCTGGCAAGTAGTCCGATATTTAAAAAAGGCTTGGGTCACATTGCCGGTTTTGCGCATTCACCCAGTAGTGCGATTATATTGGTCACCCTCGTGTCTCTAGCAGCAAGCTGGATCAACTGGGGTTTTGGTTTGGTAATTGGCGCGCTATTTGCCAAAGAATTGGCCAAGCGGGTTCATGATGTCGATTATCGTTTATTGATTGCCAGCGCTTACTCAGGCTTTATCATCTGGCACGCTGGGTTTTCAGGATCGATTCCGTTATCAATTGCCACAGAAGGGCATCCGTTTGTTGATACCATTGGTGTTATTCCAACGAGTGCCACCATCTTTGCTGGCTACAACTTAATTATCGTCGCGGCATTGGTGATTATCGTGCCTCTACTAAACCGCATGATGATGCCAAAAAAAGAGGACACCATCACGGTCGATCCGAGCGTGCTTGTGGACCCGGTCGCTGAGGCGTTGCCTGCAAAGTCAGAGATGACACCTGCCGAGCGTTTGGAGAATAGCTGGGTTTTATCGATGGTTATTGGTGTGTTAGGCATTGCTTTTATTGTTTATTATTTTGTCCAAAATGGGTTTGCCCTAACGCTAGATTTGGTGAACTTTATGTTCTTATTTCTCGGCATCATATTTCACGGAACGCCCCGCAACTACTTGATTTCTATTCAGGAGGCGGTCAAAGGTGCAGGCGGTATCATCGTTCAGTTCCCGTTTTATGCCGGTATCATGGGGATGATGACTGCCTCTGGGCTGGCAGGGGTGATGTCAGAAG
Source organism: Psychrobacter halodurans (assembly GCF_017498075.1). Lineage (NCBI taxonomy): Bacteria > Pseudomonadati > Pseudomonadota > Gammaproteobacteria > Moraxellales > Moraxellaceae > Psychrobacter > Psychrobacter halodurans. The sequence goes on along the minus strand of NZ_JAGBKN010000017.1, from coordinate 38,122 downwards.
CCTTTGTCAGTGTGTCGACGGCGCAGACGCTACCGCTTTTTGCTTTTTTGAGTGCAGGACTGGTCAACTTTTTTGTCCCCTCAGGGGGCGGGCAATGGGCAGTGCAAGCACCCATTATGTTAGAGGCGGCCGACATGCTGGGCAGTGATCCGTCACGAGTGGCGATGGCGGTGGCATGGGGCGATGCGTGGACCAATATGATTCAGCCGTTTTGGGCACTACCGGCTTTAGCCATTGCAGGACTCAAAGCCAAAGACATCATGGGTTTTTGTGTCATCGTGCTGCTAGTCAGTGGTGTGGTGATTGGGCTGGGCCTATTGTTTTTATAAATGCTGCTTTTATAAATGTCGTTTGTATAAAGTATAAATAAAGCCAGACCTTACCTGCTTTAGGGGTGAGGTCTTTTTTTATGTTAGTCTAGGGCGTGTCATCGATTAGCACATATAGTCGCTTGAAAAAAACGGCTAAGCCTCGCTGTCTAAATGATGACATGCCCAGTGATTTTGATTTTATTGTGAGAAATATGATGAGACCTTCTTTGCCGCTCTTATATTCTTTTCGCCGCTGTCCTTATGCCATGCGTGCTAGGCTTGGCCTTGTGTTTGCAGAGCAGCAAGTGATGCTGCGCGAGATTGTCCTAAAAGACAAGCCGCCGCAGATGCTAGAGCTTAGCCCAAAAGGCACGGTGCCTGTGCTACAGCTGGCTGATGGTACTGTGATTGAAGAGAGCTTTGATATCATGATGTGGGCGCTAGGCCAACATGATCCAAACCGTTTGCTTGACGCTCAGATGTTGTCTCAGGCCAATGCCCTAATCGATAAAAACGATAATGAGTTTAAGCATTGGCTGGATCGCTATAAGTATGCGGATCGTCATCCTGAGATGAGCCAAGAAGAGTATCGCCAGCGCGGCGAGGCGTTTTTGCAGATATTGGAGACGCAGCTGACCAATAGCACTTATCTACTCGGAGATGGCATCAGCGTTGCTGATATTGGTATCATGCCCTTTGTCCGTCAGTTCGCCCATGTGAATCGCGAAGTATTTTACCACTTGCCGTATCCACACCTGCAGCGCTGGCTGAAGCATTGGCTGGCGCATCCGCTGTTTTTGCAAGTGATGACGAAATATCAGCCATGGCAAGAAGGAGACGAGGTAGTGATTTTCCCATCTTAGCTCATCTTAGCTTTGTCCCAGCCCAGTCCTAGTCTGGGATTTACTCATGTCGCCAATATACCTTGACCACCACATCGCTACGCTCAAGCCCCAGTCTTTTTTGTAATAAAGGGCGGAGCGCCTTTGCGGTTTTTGCCTCTAGCGCGCCCCATACTTTGTCGATCTGCAATGGCTGCTTGGCTAAATAGTCCGCCAGTTGTCTGTCGATCTGCGGTGCGACGTTTTGCCCTACCGAGGCAGGATTCATTATCATAGGCAGTACGGTAAAGTGACGATCAATATGACGTCGGGCACTGTTTTTGCTGCTGTCTTTGGCATCGATGCTCGGTGTGATGTCATCAAAATACTCTTGGTCAGCGGCATTTTGGGTGACACAAATGATCAGCGGCGGCGTTGGGTTGTCCCATAGCTCTAATAAACGTGCTGCTGTGGGCATGGAGGTCTCATCGACGATCAGTAGTGTCTGTCCTGTGTGTAAATGCGCCACTTTTTCAGGAAACTCTCGTTTGGTGACCACAGTGTCACCTGCCTGCAGTGCCATGGCCCAATTGCCGCCTGAGGTATCGCCATGCAAAAAAACATCGACCCATGCTCGCACGCCATCAGCGCTCCGCCATGCTTTTCTTAAGGTGTAGTAGACCTGCGCTCTAGCAGGCTGCGTGGTGTTTTTGCTAGGCTGGCTGCTGCTGGCTGTCCTCGCGTTATGCGCCAAATCGAACAAATACGCGTAGCCTGCCTCGTTTGTAGGCACGGTATCTGGGCTAGAGCTGTCATGACGATGGTTTTGTGAGTCCATACTAAGCTCAAGACGCAGCATGTTTTCACTGACTTTATAGCGGCGCTCTACGACAAAGACCTGCCGAGTCAGCTTGATGGTTTTTTTACCCAGTTTTTTATCTGCTCGCTGCCTCAGCAAAATATACTGCTCTTGTAGCTCATCGACTTGCGTGAGAGGGGCGGCAAAACCAATAAAGAAAGACTGTGGTTGCCAGTGGTTGTCTTTGGAGTCGATAGGCCGCGTCGCTAAGGGTTTGGCTTGCAGGCAGATACCTTCTGCATAAATCGCAGTTAATTGCGCCTCTGTATGCTCAAGCTCAGCTGCCGATAATGGGCTAAATGCCCGCACAAACCCAAGCAGCTCATCGATGTGTTCTTCATTGATGTGAGCGATGATGCCCGCTATCTCAGGGTCGTTTAGATCGGTATAGAGCTGGGCTTGATCGTCTAAGTCGGGGGTAGTTACAAAAGAGGAGGCGGGGGTCATAGACATACTCACAAACAACAAACATTCAAAAAAGTACTTATATTAAGGGTAATGATAATTGTTTTTGTTACCATTTACGAGTTGAATTTACTAAATTTCTAAAAAGTAGACAGACTGGCAGGTAAAACGATTTATATCGTCTCTTATAACTGGGATAATGTGGTTGTAGTCAAATCTAAATAAATCAGATACATGGCTATGTTTATTTTAGAAACCTCTTTTACTGATATGTCGAATGAGAACCCATAAGTTATGAGCACTGATGTTAAGACCCCTTTGACTTTTAGAAGATATCCATCGACGACCGCTTTGCAGTGTTTTGAGACGGCAGCTCGGCATTTGAGCTTTACCAACGCCGCGCAAGAGATGCACATGACGCAAAGCGCTATCAGTAAGCAAGTCGCGCAATTAGAGGAGATGCTGAACCTGTCGCTGTTTTATCGGACGCCGCACCGCATCTCCTTGACGCCCGCTGGCAAGACTTACTATTTAGAGGTGTTAGAGATTCTCAAACATATCGAGGCGGCGACTACTAGTCTAATGTCAAACAATGATAATTCAGAAGTGCTGAAAATCGTCTCGCATCCGACCTTTTGCTCGCGTTGGCTGATGCCTGCGCTCAACGGCTTTGGCAGGGCTCATCCGTTGATTAATCTAAATATTAAAGAGCTGGCGGGGCCGTTTTTTTCTGAAGATCAAAATGTCGATGTGGCGTTTTTGTATGGTGATGGGATTTGGGGAGGGATGGAGTCCATCAAGCTGTTTGATGAGTATAATGTGGCGGTTTGTCATCCGGATTATTTGGCTGGCAAAGCGCCTTGTACGAGCAACATCGCTCAGTGCACTTTACTACAGCTCAGCTCTCGCCCCAGCGCTTGGTATGAGTATTTTAGACAGCAGGATATTCGTATCGAGGGCACCTTTGTCGGTCCACGTTTTGATACTTTTCATACGACTATTTCGGCGGCATTACTCGGCTATGGTATCGCCTTGGTGCCACTGCGCCTAGTAGCACCAGAGCTGCAGTCAGGGGCCTTGGTGCGTGCATGGAATTATGCAGCAAAGGGTCGGGGTGCTTACTATATATCTTATCCATTATCTTTGGGTAATTCGCACAAAGTCAAAGTTATTGTAGAGTGGATCTCAACTTACCTGCAACACTCAAACGACCCTCAGCAGGACATAGAGTGTGCATGGTAAGCTAAAAAATAAATGCATGCTTTTGGGTGTCAGCTCATTGTCAATGCTTTGTTGATGAGGTTTGATAATCGATGGGCTAAGCAGGTGCTGCTACCAGCTTGCTACCTGCCTGACCACCGGCCGACTTATGGCCGGTTTTTTATGCCAATGACAAAAAGGAATGATGCCACAACTATTCTTCGTTTGCTGATGATAGGCGGGTTTGCTCAAATTATATCTATCTAGTCAAGGAAGATAAGAGACAGCCATGGAGCAGCAAAAACACCTGAATAATAAAGGATACATACTTGTGAGCCATACCTTTATCAGTAGCGATGATATTCGCCACAATTTTTCTATCGCCATGTCAGAGATGTACCAAAAAGAAGTGCCGTTATATGGTGACCTCATCGATTTGGTGAGCGAGGTAAATACCGACGTATTAAATAAACAGCCTGATATCAGGCAGCCGCTTGTGCACACCGGAGAGCTTGATAGGCTAGGTATGGAGCGCCACGGTGCGATTAGATTGGGCACCGCCGCTGAGCTAAGCATGATGCGCAGGCTATTTGCGGTAATGGGTATGTATCCTGTAGGCTATTATGACTTGGCGCCTGCTGGCGTGCCTGTGCATTCTACGGCGTTTCGAGCGCTTGAGACATCGTCATTAAATAAAAGCCCATTTCGCGCATTTACCTCTTTACTGCGCTTAGATTTGATCGATGATGAGGCCTTACGGCAAGAGGCGATAGCGGCGCTAGATAAGCGCAAAATATTTACAGATGATGTTATTAGCTTGATTGAGCGCTTTGAGGAGCAGGGCGGGCTGATGGCGGCAGACGCTAAGCAATTTGTTAAAGAAGCGTTAGAGACTTTTCGCTGGCATGACAAAACGTCCGTGTCAAAAGCGCTTTATCAGCAGCTATTAAGCCAGCATGGACTTATCGCCGACGTCGTCGGTTTTAAAGGCCCGCATATCAATCATCTGACACCTCGAACCTTAGATATCGATGCGGTACAAGCTGGTATGCGAGCAAAAGGCATCCCGCCAAAAGCCATTATAGAAGGGCCACCGAGACGGAGATGTCCTATTTTATTGCGTCAGACCAGTTTTAGAGCATTAGAAGAAGCGGTTAATTTTAAAAATCCAAAAGGCGGCTATGAAACGGGGCATCATACTGCGCGTTTTGGTGAGATTGAGCAGCGCGGTGTGGCTTTAACGCCCAAGGGCAGAGCGCTGTACGACCAATTGCTTAGCCAAGCACGCCGCCAGTTAGGGGCGACGCCAAATGCCGATAACGCCTTGGAGTATTATCAGATTTTAGAAAGTGCATTTGCAGCGTTCCCTGATGACTATCAAATGCTACACGATGAAGGGTTGGCGTATTTTTACTATCAAGCGGTCGATAGCGATACAAATAACGCGCAAACGCTAGATTCTATAGACGTAGAAAACATAGACGTAGAAAACGTAAATGACCCTTTATCAAAGCAAGTGGTTACTGATTTGCTTGAGCAAGGGGCTATTCGTCTTGAGCCGATTGTCTACGAGGATTTTTTACCTGTCAGTGCGGCGGGGATTTTTCAGTCCAATTTGCATGACGACAGCACAAACGACAATGAAAACGACGAAAACAGCGGCAAGCAAAGCAATGATAAAGGTCATACCAATAAAGACGCCTTTGAGAAAGCTTTGGGCGCTCAAGTCTACGATGAGCTCGCGCTTTATCAAACGCTACAAGCAGAGAGTCTCAAAGCGTGTTTACACAGGTTGATGCAACTTACTGAATAAAAAAAGACAGTAAGCAGGGCGGGTATGCCCAGAGGTTTGCCTGCCATTCCAAAAAGGAATGACAGTAAGAAATTAATTATTTTGCAACTTGCCTAGACGCAAGTTAAGTTAATAAGTCTCTCAAGGAAGCATAAACCAATATAAAAGGATTGATTATGATCAAGCAGTATATGGCCGCGATGGGTGTCAAAGAGGAGCAATATCAAAATGGTGACTTTGAGGTAACTAGCCCGATTGATGGCTCGGTGATTGGCAGCATAACCTTGGACAGCGTTGATGAGGTCAACACCAAGATTGCCAATGCCAAAAAAGCCTTTAAAGAATGGCGCGTGGTGCCTGCGCCAAGACGCGGTGAGCTGGTGCGTCTGCTTGGTGAAGTGCTGCGCGAGCACAAAGAAGACCTAGGGATGCTGGTGTCATTTGAGGCCGGCAAGATTAAAGAAGAAGGCCTAGGCGAAGTGCAAGAAATGATCGATATTTGCGACTTCGCCGTTGGGGTGTCGCGTCAGCTTTATGGTTTGACGATTGCATCAGAGCGCCCAGGCCACCACATGCGCGAGACATGGCATCCGCTCGGGGTGATTGGTGTCATCTCAGCCTTTAACTTTCCCGTTGCGGTTTGGTCGTGGAATACCGCGCTGGCTATCGTCTGTGGTAACCCTGTGATTTGGAAGCCCTCAGAAAAAACCCCGCTCGTCGCTTTGGCCTGTCAGGCACTGTTTGAAAAAGCCTTGACCAAATTTGGCGATGCGCCAGACCATCTATCACAAGTCTTACTCGGTAAAACGGATGTCGGTAACGCCTTGGTTGAGCACAAAGACGTGGCTTTGGTGAGCGCCACCGGCAGCACGCGTATGGGCCGAGAAGTCGGGCCAAAAGTTGCCAATCGCTTTGGCAAATGCTTGCTTGAGCTTGGCGGTAACAACGCCATGATTTTGGCTCCGACTGCCGATTTAGATTTAGCGTTACGTGGTATTTTATTCTCCGCGGTTGGGACGGCAGGCCAGCGCTGTACGACATTGCGCCGTCTATTTGTCCATGAATCTATCAAAGACGATATCTTACCGCGCATCAAATCTGCTTATGAAACCGTCAGCATCGGTCATCCACTAGAAGGCAATCTGGTTGGTCCACTGATCGATGAAGACAGCTTTAACAATATGCAAGCAGCGTTAAAAAAGGCGCGAGACGCAGGCGGCACGGTCACGGGCGGCGAGCGCGTCCTTGCAGACAAATATCCTAACGCCTATTACGTAACGCCTGCCATTGTCGAGTTTGACGAGCAAAACGATGTCGCCAGAAGCGAGACGTTTGCGCCGATTCTGTATGTCATGACCTACCAAGACTTTGATGAAGCCATTGAGATGCAAAACGATGTGCCACAAGGCCTATCATCATGCGTGTTTACCAATGACTTGCGTGAAGCGGAGACTTTCCTCAGCGATCGCGGCAGTGATTGCGGTATTGCCAATGTCAATATCGGTACCAGTGGCGCTGAGATCGGCGGGGCGTTTGGCGGTGAAAAAGAAACCGGCGGTGGCCGTGAATCTGGCTCTGATGCGTGGAAAGTCTATATGCGCCGCCAGACCAATACCATCAACTACTCAAAAGAGTTGCCACTTGCCCAAGGCATTAGCTTTGGTTGATAAAAAGGTGAGTACAGACTTTTGCTAATCTGATGTATTTATAAATAAACTGCCAAGCCTAATTTATAGAAGCTTGGCAGGCCAAAAATAATAAGCAATCATGGATTGGTTGCCACTCCCATCGACGACTACTAAGGAAGGTAGAACTATCATGATCGATGATAAATCGCACGACCCCGATGTAGATGGCTATGGCCCATCTTCTAGCTTTTTACTGGATATTGCCCCTCTGTTACTGACTGCTATCATTCTGATGATACAGTTCTTTGTCTTCAAAGATTTTACCCCTCACATTCCTCTTGCTTGCGGTATTTTAATCACCGGCTTATTTATGAAGCTGCGTGGCCGTCATTGGCAAGGTATGGAAGAGCGTTTTTTAAAGGTCATCAAAATTGGTTTACCTGCGATGATTATCTTGATGGGCGTGGGCATGCTCATTGGTGCATGGATTATCGCCGGAACCGTGCCGACCATTTTGTATTACGGCTTTAGTATCTTTTCCCCTTCCTCGTTTTTATTTTCTGTTTGTATCATTTGCGCCATTATCTCTGTCGCTACGGGCACCTCGTGGGGAACTGTGGGTACCGTGGGTCTTGCGATGATGGGTATCGGTTTGGGGCTTGGTATCCCAGCACACCTAACGGGCGGCGCGATCGTTTCAGGGGCCTTTTTTGGTGACAAAATGTCGCCGCTATCAGACACCACCAACCTAACGCCTGCTGCGGCGGGCGTCGATCTTTGGGATCACATCAAGGGTATGTTACCGACGACCGTTCCCGCCATGATTACCGCTTTGGCTATCTATGCATGGATAGGCATGGGGTATGGTGATGACAGTATTGACTTGTCGTCTATCCGCGCGCTACAAGACAACCTAGCGGCCAATTACAATTTAAGCATCGTCACTTTGCTACCGGCAGTGGTGGTTGTGGTGGCGGCTATTATGAAGATGCCCGCGATACCAACGGTATTGAGCGGGGTCTTTGTCGGCTCTGTGATAGCTGTGTTTATGCAGGGCGTGGCGGTGAGTGAGGTGTTCGATGTGTTACAAAACGGATTTGTCAGTGAGACAGGCTTTGAGGTAGTGGATCAGCTGCTGTCAAAAGGTGGTGTGATGTCGATGACGTGGGTCATCAGCTTGACCATTTTTGCCTTGGGTTTTATCGGTGCGCTTGAGCACTACGGCACGCTTAGGGCCATCATGGCAAAGATTAATAACTTTGTAAAATCGCGTCTGGGTCTGGTGTTTACCACGTACGGCAGTGTGCTCAGTGTCGGGACACTCATCGGTGATGTTTATACCACTTGTGTTTTGCCAGGCCGTTTGTTGCAAGACAAATATAAAGAGATGGGCTATAAACGTACGACATTGACGCGCTCTATCGAAGACGCTGGGACGCTTTTGTCGCCTCTCATCCCATGGAACATGGGTGGTAGCTTTGTGGCAGCGACACTCGGTATCGCCACCTTGACCTATGCGCCTTTTGCCTTTGCCTGCTGGTTGTCGCCTTTATTTGGCCTGCTTTGGGCTTTCCTTGATAAGTTCATACCGCGTGAAGAGCCGGCCACAGCAAAGCTCGACACCAATGCTTCACTCAGTGAAGTATGCTAAAGGGAGTCTGATATGTTGCAAGAGCAGTGTTTGTGGAACATGACGGCGCCTACTATTGACGCATATAGCCAAATGAGTAGCGATACCCAAGCGGCTGTCTGCGTCATTGGGGGCGGCTATACTGGACTGTCTGCAGCAATTCACCTGGCTGAAAAAGGCATCAAAGTCGTCTTGCTTGAGAGTCAAAGTATCGGTAGTGGCGGCTCAGGGAAAAGCGTGGGTCTGGTCAATGCGGGTACGTGGGCGCGCCCTGATGATTTGGGGGTTAGCCTAGGCGAGGCAGATGGTGAGCGCTTGACCGCAGCGCTTGGTCAAGCGCCGGGTTTGGTGTTTGACTTAATCAAACGCTATGATATCGACGCGCAAGCAACCCAAGCGGGCAATATTCATATGGCGCACAATGCCAAAGGTGAGATCGATGTCGATATCAGATACGAGCAGCTCAGTCGCCGCGGTGCTAATGTGGAGGTATTGACAGGCAGTAAGTGTCATGAATACTGCGGTACCACTAGTATCAATAAAGCTTTATTAGACCACCGCGCAGGTACCATCAATCCACTGGCTTATGTCCGAGGGCTTGCCAAAGTCGCTGCAAATCTTGGCGTGACGATCTATGAACACTCTGCTGTTGAATCACTAGAAAAAGTAGGCGGTCATTGGTACGCCAGAACGGCCAAAGCATGTGTCAAATCTGAGCGTGTGATTATAGCAACCAACGCTTATACCGAAGGCGAATGGACAGATATCGCCAAGACTTTTTATCTGGTTTATTACTATCAGATTGCATCCGAACCGCTGAGCGGTGCAGCGGCAGAGCGCATACTGCCCTACAAAACAGGTGCCTGGGACACACGTCTGGCGCTATCTAGCTTTCGCCGTGATAACGATGGTCGATTGCTATTAGGTACCGTCGGTGGCATGCAGATGAAGCCCAAATCCTTTTATCAATCGTGGGCCAATGCGGTGCAAAAAAGCTACTATCCAGATCTGCCCGCGTTTGACTGGCAGTATGAATGGTGCGGTAGCTTTGGCTTTACCCAAGATCATATCTTTCGCGTGATGGAGCCAGACGAAGGCTTGCTGACGGCGACGGCTTATAATGGTCGCGGCATTACCACTGGTACGCTTATGGGTAAATGCTTTGCAGACTATATCGTGACCGGAAAAAGAGACAGCATTCCTCTGCCTTTCAAGACTTTAGAGGAAGCAAAGGTGACTTTTGGCGGTATCAAGTCTGGGTTTACAGAGCTTGGCCTCACACTGTATCACGCTGGTCAATGTCTCAAGATCATCAGATAGTTTGGTTATTTGCATAGTGAGGTTATTGATTTAGTTAAAATGATAAACCGTGATAAAAGCTCTAAAAATGGTGGGTTGCTTATTAGCTTTTTTAATGTCACATTTAAGAATTGTTCATAATAAAATAACAAAACAGATTAAGGATAATTATGCAGATTTTAGACATTCATACCGTAAAAAAACAGCTAACCATGCCGATGGCCATCAGTGCTATCGAGGAGCTGCTGAAGAGACAAGGCGAGCATCCGAGCTGGATTAAAACACCTGAGCGCCTAGTCATTCCTACTTTTCAGGAGAGTGATGTAAACACCTCAGGCTCGCATTTGTCGATGCCGTCAGTGGTTTTTGATGGTGAAAACGAGTATGCAGTCGTCAAGCTGGTCACCATCTGTCCCGACAATCCTCAGCGCGATAAACCAACCACCATGGCCGCCATCACTGTCTCAAATAATGAGACAGGCGATATGCTGGCTTTTTTGGACGGAATATATATCACCCAAGTGCGTACCGCCGCGCTGTCGGGGATAGCGACTAAACATCTGGCAAATCCACACAGTCGGGTGGCAGCAGTGGTCGGTACCGGCGGGATGGCATATGAGCAGCTAAACGCTATTCTTACCGTACGTACAAATATCAAGCAGGTGAACCTTTGGAACCGAACCAAGCAGACCGCGCATAAATTTCAGGAGAAATTTAAAAAAGACTATCCACAATGGGACGTTGATTTTACGGTGTGCGACGATATCGAAGCGGCAATCAGAGACGCAGATATTATCAATCTGGCCACACGCGCGACGGCAGGACTGTTTGAGGCGGCGCAGATAAAGGCAAATGCTCATATCAATGCGGTGGGTGCTTATCAGGCCACGATGAAGGAAGTTAGCAACTCAGTGATAGAGGCCAGCACGTCTGTGATCATTGATGATGCTGAAGGCGGCTTACATGAAGCAGGGGACTTGATACAAGCGCATGAAGACAGTGATAGTGCTTGGACATGGGATAGACTCACTGGCACATTGGGGGACTTGGTTAATAAAAAAATTAGCCTCGATGTGAAGGAAGATAAAGGTATGACGCTGTTTAAATCAGTGGGCGCAGCCAGCTTTGATGCAGCCGTCGCTTTACAGGTAGCAAAAAAAGCCAAAGCAAAAAGCTTGGGTCAATGTGTCACGCTATAAGGGCTGAGTATTTATCCTTATACAATCAATCCAACGTAACACTGACACACACCATGTCATGTCCGTATTTTAAAATAAGTGAACTTAAGTGTCCTCAACTCAATCAATAGTCATCTAAAAGAGATAAAAATGGCCGTTATAAAATATCCGTAACTCTTTTTACCTTTTATATTCTCCTGACTTTATCAATGGCTATTGATAATCATAGGCTTAAGAGTTGACAATATTTCAATAAGCACTATACTTTTCTCACGTGGCAGCCCATAACTTTTGTTGATAATGCTGTTGTTTTACGCTCAACCTAACTACGATGAGAATCCCAGTTATGCTTTCACAACGCGCTCGTCTGCATCAGCTCTATGTAGGTGCAGATGTCCTGCCTTTTGACGCCTTATACCCAGTCACCTTTTTATGGCAGAGTAGTATCCATCAACACGCGGTGGGCAGTATACTGGCTTATACTCAGTGTTTTTTGGATAGCGACGCTTGTTTATCACTCATCGGCACACCAGTTTGTCTCACCACGCTTACCGCCGCTCGCAAACCCACTTATCGCTGTGGACATATCAGAGCCGTCCACTACCAGCACTCAGATGGTGCTATTCACTTTTATAGCTTAGATGTTGCCAGCCCAGATTGGCAACTCACTCAGTCTATCCATACCCGCAGCTTTGTGAACCAGTCTACGCTCGATATCATCACCGCGATCCTTGGTGATTATGACTTTGAATGGCAGCTCTCAGACCCACTCTTATCATCAGAACAGCTGACCGCACCACTCGCCATGCGCAGCCAATTTGATGTGAGTGACTATGAATTTATCACAGGATTACTGGCAGATATCGGCATATCGGCTTTATGGATAAACGGCGACTCAGCCGACAATCTTGGTCACTGGCAGCTAATCAACACTTTAGAGGATAGCACGCTTGAGCCAGTAAGCTACCGCTATGCTGCGTCTTCCGTACAGTCCGGTAGTGATATCGTGGACGAGCTACAGATCAGAGCCAAGCAACGCGGCACCTCTATTGTGGCAGTACGCGCTGATGGGTTGTCAGCGGATACTCTCTATGAAGGCCAAGCTTATGACGATTCTGCACTGGCTATGCAAGATAAGACCGTCTTATTAGGGGCGCCGTCTCGAGTCGATAGCGATGCTGCTGCCACTCGTATGGCCAAGCAGTGGGTCGCTGCTAATACCTGCAATAGAGAGTATTACACCGCTGCTGGTTCGATGCGCGGCATGCATATCGGCAATCGCGTGCATATCGATAACTTATCGACTGTTCACACTTTAGCAAGCTATTGCACCGCACTTACTATGATCGGCATCGAACCAGATAGCGACAGCGTCTCTTACCATCATGCTTCTTTTATAGCGGACTGGCTCACTCGTACTAGTAAACACGCCCATCAAAGCAGCCAACAGCAAACCGACATCCTGCATACTGTCAGCACCGTCCATCAGTCGTATGCAGCCATTCCCCAGTACGGTATCGACATCGCACAAGACACAGGTGTATGGGTAATCGCCACACTATTAGACTCTGCTATTCCATACTGTCCCTATCCCAGCAAGCATGCCTTTGTCAGCAGTACCTATACAGGCGTTTCCCAAGCCTGTACCGGTGATCAAACTACCTCAGCGAGTCCAAGCTATGCCTCAGAGGTGACCGATGACGGTCTGCAGCGCACCATCACCACTCCGGTATCTGCTGGTATCAGCCCGCACGACGATGGGGTGACGCCACCGCTGCGCAGTTTGCAGTTGTCCTCAGGTGCCACTCACGGTTGGCAGTTTACCCCAAGACTCGGACAGTCGGTGCTGCTCAACCACTGGTACGGCGATAAGGACAGCCCCGTCATTAGCCGTAGCCTCTATGACGGTATCGGCATGGGCGACACTGATGATAAAGACATCACTTCCCGTGATAGCGGACTCTCCAATCGCCACAACCTACAAAACGGATCCTCACCAAGATGGCATGGTGGCGGTCTGGGACATTCGCAAATCAAGGATGATGACGCGCATAGCGGCTGGATAACCGGTATCGCTCAATACGGACTTAACGATCAATCTGAAGTCAGCCTTCTGTTTGATGACACTCCAAACCAGATCAGCATGCAGTGGTCGGTCAACACTGCTAGTCGTGCCAACGCCCAAACCCCCACCAGCACCAGCAGTGCTACTTTCTCACCAGATGAGCACATCCTTGAGCTTGGTGTCCTACGCCATCGCTACAGCAACCATCAATCGACAAGCAGCGGACAGGGTATAAACCTTGCCACCGATCACGGGCTACAAGCCACAGCGGATAGCGGAGTCTTGCTCTCCACCTTTGGTATCCGGCACAGCCAATCCGAGCATGAATCGGCGTGGGTCAACGACGCAGGTCAGCGTCAGCTGAAACTGGGTGCTGAGCTGAGCGAGACCCTGATGGAAGCCAAACAAGCGCACTTGCAATCCACCCAAGAGATCAGTAGTGCGAACGCGTCTATAAAAGCCTTTGAAACCGCAGCGCAGGTGATCGATGAGACGCTAAATACGGAAGTGCTTGGCGCAGCTGATGTACTTCTAGTCAGTCGTGACAGTATCCTCGCCTCAAGCAGCAATACCCTATGGACAGCCAAGACCATCGTACGCCAATCAGGCGCTACCCAATCGGATGTGGTGGCAGGTAACTATACCTTAACGGCAGATCGTATCGAGTCGCTGTCAGGGATAGCCGGGCAAGCCGCTCTATCAGGACTGAATATTAGTGCTAATACCAAGCCCGTGGCGATACAAGCACAGGGCGGTGAGCTGCAATTGCACAGCCAGCAGGGTATGACCATCGGTAGCGAGTCGGGTCAGGTGAATATCGCAAGTCCTAAGCGCATTAAGTTTCAGACTAGCGCGGGGGCGTCGCTGACGATTGATGAGAGCGGGATTAAGCTCGTTTGCCCGGGGGAGATTAAGGTGAATGCGGTGAAGAAAAGCTTGGTGATGGGTGGTAAGGTTAATGCGCCTATGATTGCTTTACCAACGTCGGGTTTGTTTAGTAAAGCATTTGATCTTAAAAAACTCATTCCTCAAGATTTAATAGATCAAGGTATTAGCTATAAGCTTATTAATAAGACAAGAGGCACAGAGGTTGAAGGTAAGCTTGATGAAGAGGGTCAGACTTTAAGAGTGTTTGGGGATAAAGCTGAGAAGGTTGAGTTAGAGATTCTTGGCAACGTGAACCACAAAGGAGAGATTAAGGTCACTGATGTATCAGATCAGATAGAGTGTGATAACTGCTCTATTGAAGACCTATTTGAAGATTGTGGCGATAATCATGCACATGATGAAGACGACTTTGACTGTTAAACCTCTTAGTAGAGTAAATTTATAGGATAATCTATGTACTTATTTAGAAACAAAAATCTATGGCTTTTCCCAGTATTTTTCTTTACCGCATCATTCATTAGTGTAGTTCATGCCACAGATGAAGAAGGTTATCAAAGCTATATAGATAGCATACCACGCGTTCAGCTCAAGATGATTCCTAATTCAAAAGAAGAAGTAAACGAATCTTTCAACCAAACTGATGAACCAGACTCAATGAGCTATATCGATAAGCTAAATGAAGAACTGGCAATCAATAAAGTTCCTTTTCGGTATATAAATGATGAGTATGGCGATGGGAAATTTACTACTTATCCATTTGAACTAGTGAATGAGAAACTGCCAACAATAGAAGGTAGTAATCCTAATTACAATAGTAGATATGACAAAGCCTTCCAAAAAATGATTTATAAACTCGTTAGCCCTATCAGTTTAGCTGACAAAGAGCTTTATGCTATGGGATCACAGCGAGAAGGAATATACATACAAGACATAAACACTGATAAAAAGTATGTGTTTAATAAAATCTGCTTTGATAATAAATGTGCTATAGGTCAAGTCTTCTATATCTTTGACCCAAAAAGCTACGAAATGACAGGCATGCTTTATGATGGTTGTTCGTTTATTAAAAATGACATAACAGGTAATGATCAACGTACTAAAGAACTATTACAAAAATATATCGATGTACAGAACCCTCTAGACTATAGTTATGCTCCTGATGTTTGTAAAAAGCAGTTGTCGATAGCGGAGAAAAGATAATATGGGATCACTAATAAAACCAGTTAAAGGAGTTACTTATACTCCTGATAGATTAGGATATATTAGAGCGGTTTCTAGAAAGGAGTCAGGATCTGATTTACGTTATTCTTATACCTATACTGGAGACAACAAAGAAGCCATTAAAGTTGATAACCCAACCGCTGTTAGTGTATTAAACCCTTGGAATTATGTGGGGCTGTTTCAGTTTTCTGAAGAGGCATTACAGGATGTAGGCTGTTATCGCTTTGATGGAACTAAAAATTCAAAAACTCAAGACTGGGGTGGGACTGGGAACTATTGGACTGGTAAATTTGGTGCTACTTCACTTAATGTTTTTAAAAGCAGCGGTACTATCCAGATGAAGGCGATCAATGAATGGATTAATCGCTTATGTAGATACTCAAGGAGTAAGAATTTAAACGAATTCTATGGCGTAACTATTACAGGAGCAAGTGGTTATGAAGATTTTGAAGTAACTGAATCAGGCGTAATAGCTGCTATACATCTAAAAGGTTTAGGAGCTGTTAAAAGTTTTTTAACTACAAATGGTAAAACCAATGAATCCGATGCTAACGGTACTAGTATAGCAAAATACATGAATATGTTCGCTCACTACGATATTCAAACTTGTTGTAAACGAAAAATATATGTCAAAATTGTAGATGCTAAAAAAGTTGGTATTCCTAACAAAGAAGTTGAAATTAGCTCCGAATATAAAGGTAAATTTAGTCTAGGTAAAATAGCAGTTACTCATAAAACGGATGAAGAGGGTAACTTACCCGTAATAGTCAGACATCCAAATGCAAAAATTCAGTTAAAAATAGACGGTAAACTAGTTGAAGCTATAGTCCAAAAATCAGAACAGGTACAAGGGTATGAAATAGTCTACCTAGGTAAACACAACTATTCATCTAAACTATCAGAACATGAAAAATTGGAAGCTACTCAGGAAAATACTGATAGTAACAATAGTATCAGTAATGATGAATCTACTAGTTCAGATCAACCAAATGAAAGCACTACTGATAGAAATATAGTTGACGAAGTCACCTTCAACATAAAACTAGTAGAAGCAGACACAGGCAAACCCCTACCTAACACAACCTATCATCTTGAGTATAAAAACAACATCAAAACCCATAAAACCGACGGCTCAGGTATCGAATCAGGTATAACAGCTGATGTTAGCCAATCTATCAACGTCTACCTTGATGATGATAGCAAGAAACAATCTATTTATAGTATGGCATTTCCCGTTATAGGTGACCTAAACGGGCAAACCAAAATACTCAAAGTCCCTGTCGTTTCTTTTAGCATAAAATTTGTCGACAACAACAATCAACCCATACCCCGTTACGAGTTTAAAACCCTATATCGTGGCAAAAAATCTGCTATAAAAAGAGCCAACCGTCAAGGTATTAGCACTATAAAAGCCCTTGCTGGTCAAAAGCTTACCGTTATCGATGGTCAAGATAGAGCTCAAACAACCGCCATCGTTACCTATGGCTCTAAACAATGGACTATGATCATAGGCACAGACATCACTAGAGAAGATATCAGCGATACCTCAGATACCTTGAGTCAAGAAGCATCGACTACTCCAGAGACCAGTAAACAAGAGGACAAGCCAAAACCTCAAACAGAGCAAAACCCTGTCATCAAAGTAGAAAAGCCAAAAGTAACAGAGGTTGAAAAAAAGACAGAAACAGGGCCGATGCTTGAGGTTGCCTCAGATGAGGCTAAAATCACCATAAAGTTCGTTGATGAAGCAACGAATAAGCCACTATCAGGGCTTTCATATATTACTCAGTCTACTAAATACGGTAAGAATGCTTCTACTACTGGTAGTGATGGTACAAGAGGTAGAGCACACAATTCGCTAGTAGGTGTTGATATAACCGTACTGGTGTATGAAGACGGTAAGGAAGTTAAGAAAGATGTCATTACAGCAAGTGCCGATCGAAATGATATTCCTTATGTTTATAAGGCTAAGAAGCCTGAGACAACATGGTGTAATCCATTAGATAGCTGCATAGTTAGAACTGCTCGTTTAGCATCAAGAAAATCTGCTACATACGGAAAGGTTAGAAACGGTGGTACACGAAACCACCAAGGTGTAGATTTTCGTGCAGTTCCTGGCGTACCTATCAAAGCGGTTGCTGAAGGAAAAGTTATTATAATTAATGAATCTTATAGCAGCAAATCTAATTTCGGAGCATATCTAGTATTAGAATGCGAACTTAATGCATTACCAGAGTTTCAAAGATCTCATGCTAAAAAAAATGTTAAAGGTAATAAAGTATGGTTTTTTTATGCTCATCTTAGTCAGATCAATACCAAGTATAAGAACAAGAAAGTCTCAGCTGGTACAGTATTAGGTAAAACTGGAGCTAGTGGCAATGCTAGAGGTATGACCACTATTGCTAAGGGCGCACATTTACATTTTGAAGCTAGGCATGTCTCTACAGGTAGTCCTGGAAGAGGGTTAGTTGGTAGGTTTGATCCTCTACCATTTTTTCCAAAAATCCCTCCTGCATAGTGGATTGAATGTATTACTAATAGCTCTTTCAAATTTCGGACAGTTAATTATGCAATATAGAATCGCTTTTACAATGTTTTTTACTATATTAATTAGCGCATGTAATAATAACGCTACTACGCAAAACCCAGATGTCCAAACTACCAAAATTCAAACTGAAAAACTTTATCAGGAATTTCAAGGTGGTGAAGCAAAAATTCAACAACATCCAAAAACTCAAAACACTAAATTACCAGGTCAACAGAAGCCCCCTATTACAAATGAAGTTAAAGTAGGTGAAATTATTAGTTTGGATAGTATTAAAAGTATATCTATTTTTGAAAATGAGCTAAAAGAAATATCAGTTGTTGAGGACTGTGGAGGCTTTCTCGCTCAAGAAGAAAGTGAATATGAAAGTATCCTTCAATATGGGAATATGGCAGTAAACGTAATGAACGATCAAGCGGTTGTATCAAAAGTCATTGGGTTTCCTGATAACTTTAAGTTTAATTACAAAGGACTTGTAGTTGACAGCAATTTCACGTCCAAGGATTTAAACTATGATGACTTTGAAATCTTTAAAAATGAACTTAATTCGTCACAAGAGATAATAGGTATTGAATTTACAGATATAGAAACAGTTTACGACACTTTATTTAGTTTACGGGAAAATAATAGTGATGATTTGTTTTATCTATACTTTCTAGATGAAAAAGCCGTCGCTTTGGAGATTGTTGTTCAATGTTAGTTTGTATTGGCATAATAAATCAGAAATAATCTAAATGTATTAGAAATAGATAGATATACTGCATTCATTATAAAAATTATTAGTAAGATAAAAACAAGTTTAAATTGCTCTTGTGAGTTTACTCGTTTATACCCAAAGGATAAAGGACTAAACTCCCATGATTCACTTAATGATATGACACCTGCTGAATACAGGCAGGTGGCTTAATTATTCTACGATGATGTTGTGTTAAGAATGGGGTATTTACATGACGATATTAATTGTTTTACTCTGATCAATTATTTTTTAGTTTGGGGTCAATTCAGTATTCGCAGCTTTAGGGCAGGGCACGGTTTGGGCACGAAATGGTCACGTTTTGGTCACGGTGCTGATTTTTGAGCTTTTAATACGTTAGATAAACTTAGCAATTAGACTGAATAGCTAATACTGAAAAACGCTACAGCCCTTAAAAATTGGAAAAAAAAGCCTCACTATTAAGTGAGGCTTTTTAGATATTTGGAGCGGGATAAGAGATTCGAACTCTCGACCCCAACCTTGGCAAGGTTGTGCTCTACCACTGAGCTAATCCCGCTAATTCATCGTTTGATTAACTATCATCAGATGATGAAGGCGTATTATACGCAGTTTTTTTGAGGTGTCAACACCCTTGACGAAAAAAAGTAAAAGTTAGCAAGACAGGTATGTCATCTGCTCATAAATGTATGTTATAACGGTTTCTTATAATATGCATTCCAAAAGATTTGCATTGAAAAATAAGCTGGGATGCATTTTATAGTTTGTTTTTATGATGGTTTTCATCATAGATACCTACCAATCATACATACTTATAATGACAGGTCATAAGGATAAGGAAATGAGTCAACAATATACCATCGCAGATTATTTGTTTGATCGCATCGCAGAAGCGGGTGCAAGTGATATATTCGGTGTACCAGGGGATTTTAACCTCACGTTTTTAGACAATATCATCGCCTCTGACAAGCTGCGCTGGGTCGGCAATACCAATGAGCTAAACGCAGGTTATGCCGCTGATGGCTACGCACGTGAGCGTGGTTTTGCGGCCATGGTGACGACCTTTGGGGTGGGTGAGTTATCAGCAATAAATGCCACGGCAGGCTCTTTTGCCGAGTATGCGCCAGTGCTGCACGTCGTCGGTGCGCCGAGCACAGCGCTGCAAGATGCCAAACGCCGTATTCACCATACGCTTGGAGACGGGGTATTCAATCACTTTATCAAGATGGTAGAGCCTGTGACAGTCGCACGGGCACAGATTACGCCAGAAAACGCCGCCTCAGAGATCGACCGTGTGATCCGCGTGATCCTCAAAAAACACCGCCCAGGCTATCTTCTATTGTCGCCAGACGTGGCAAAAATGCCGATTTATCCGCCGACGACCAAGCTCGATGACAGTCAAGAAGACATCACCAGTCAATCGGCGCTGGCAGACTTCAAGCAAGCGCTGGTAGAGTTTTTGCCCAACAAGACCACCACGCTGATGGCAGATTTGATGGTGCATCGTTTGGGGTTACAAAATCAGCTAAAAGCGTTAATCGCTGATACCGAGATTCCTTATACTACGCTGTCATGGGGTAAAACACTGCTTGATGAAAACAGCGAGCGCTGGGCGGGTACTTATGCTGGTGTCGCCTCACGTCCTGTGGTAAAGGACGCCGTAGAAAACTGTGAGTGTTTGATTAAGATTGGCGTGCAATATACCGATACAACGACGGCAGGCTTTAGCCAAAATATCGATCAAAAAACAGTGGTCGATTTGCACTATGAGCGGGCGTCTATCAGTGGTCGCAACTTTGCTCCGATTGCGCTAAAGGACTCGTTGCAAGTGCTGCATGAAGTGATGACTTCTGGTATCGAAGTTGTACCCAAGCCATTTTGTAAAGAGATGACACCGCATGAGCAAAATGGCAAAGACGATGAGGCTATTCGTCAAGACGATCTGTGGCATATCATCGCTGATCATTTAGATCATAATAATCTGGTGTTTTCGGATCAAGGCACCTCGTATTTTGGCATCAGTGATGTGCGCTTGCCAGAAGGAGTGACGTCTTATGGCCAGCCGATGTGGGGATCCATTGGTTATACGCTGCCGGCCAGCCTAGGCGCTGCCATTGCTTCGCCAAATAAGCGTAGCGTGCTGCTCATCGGTGATGGTTCGGCCTTACTGACGGTACAAGAAATCGCTGTGATGATTCAAGAGCGTATCAATCCGGTGATTGTGCTGATCAATAATGATGGCTATACCGTTGAACGTGCGATTCATGGCGAAAACCAGCGCTACAATGATATCCCTCGTTGTGACTGGCAGATGATGCCAAAAGCCTTTGGTGCTACCGAAGACAACAGCTTACTGCTCAAAGTCACCACGGCAGGTGAGCTAAAAGCCGCGCTCAAGCAAGCGGCTGCTACCACTGATAAGTTGGTGATGCTAGAGGTGATGGCTGATAAGCATGATATTCCCCCGCTATTGGCCGATATCAGTGCCGCGCTAAAACCAAAAAATGACTGATGGCATGGTGATGCTATACGATAGCTAAAGCAGTCATCTGCTCGCTTGTATTTACTCGCTACCTGACCTCACTTGGCATCTGTGCTGAGTGGGGTTTTTTGTGCACTTATCGATACGTGCCGGTAGTCATGATTTATTATCAGGTATGGTGAGCGAGGCGGGTATTATCATGATAAATTAGACGGTTAACAGATGATAGGAGAGGCCGTATCATGATTTGGCTAAAAATGCTTATGGATGAATTGAAGGTGTGGCTGACTAAAATAAATAGATATGAAAAGTATTTTTTAAAATAGGATTTTTGCTCTCGCTAGTAGATGTTATTCTTAGAGGCGCTTTGAGCATTTTATTTGCAGTATCATCGATCGCGTCACCATATCGTCAGGTCAGTGCTATCGCACGCGCAACATTTGTCATCACCGATAACCATAGGGCTTAAAATAGATGGATACCTTAAATATCCTGTATCTCGTAGGAGCATTGTTGATTTTTGCCAGTATCATGGCAAGTACGTTATCCGCGCGTTTGGGTGTGCCATTATTGTTGTTGTTTTTGATAGTTGGCATGCTGGCAGGCGAGCAAGGTATCTTAGGTATTGAGTTTTCTCAGTATGGTATTGCCAATTTTGTCGGGCAGGCGGCGCTCGCTTGTATCTTGCTCGATGGTGGTCTGCGTACCTCTTTTAAATCATTTCGCGTCGGACTCAAGCCGGCGGTGACGTTGGCCACATGGGGCGTGCTGGCGACGGTAATGGTGCTTGGGGTCTTTGTCACTTGGCTGCTTGATGTCGATTGGCGTTTTGGGCTGTTGATGGCCGCTATCGTTGGCTCGACCGATGCCGCCGCAGTATTTTCGCTACTACGTAATGGCGGGGTCAAGCTAAACGACCGCGTGCAAGCCACGCTAGAGTTGGAGTCGGGTGCCAACGATCCGCTGGCCATTTTATTGGTGACAGGACTGATTGCTTTAAACGTCGATCCGGCAGGTCAGACCGTGCTTGGTTTTTTGGGTTTGCTGTTGCAGCAGCTGGGCGTGGGTCTGGGCATGGGACTGTTATTTGGCTACCTGCTAGCGCGTCTGTTGCCAAAAGTGCATCTGGCCGAGGGTATGTATGCCATTTTGATACTGTCCGCGGGCCTTTCTGTCTTTGCTGCGACCAATCTGCTTGGCGGTAGTGGGTTTTTGGCGGTCTATCTGACGGGCGTACTGATCGGCAACCATAAGGTGCGCTCGACTGAGCACGTCATGCGCGTGATGGATAGCTTTGCTTGGTTGTCGCAAGCGGTTTTGTTTGTGGTACTGGGGCTATTGGTGACGCCATCAAACGTCATCAATGTCTGGCATTATTCGGTGGCGATTGCAGCCTTTATGATACTGGTGGCACGTCCGATTGCGGTCTATACCAGCGTCAAGCCCTTTAAGTTTAAAGACAGAGAGATTGGTTTTATCTCTTGGGTAGGCCTGCGCGGGGCAGTTCCGATTACCCTTGCTATTTTGCCTGTGATGGCTGGTATAGATGATGCCTTTATGTTGTTTGATATTGCCTTTGGGGTAGTGGTGCTGTCATTGATCCTGCAAGGGACGACGATTCCTTTTATGGCCAATGTGTTTCGGGTGCGTATTCCGACCAATAAAGACCCAAAAGAAGAGCATGAGGTTTGGGTGTCAGACAAGGCCAGTATTACCCTGTATGAGTTTGAGGTACAAGCAGGGGCGTTTGCGATAGGTCGCCATCCGCTCGGTATCTCCAACCGAATCAGCCCAGATGAGATCAGTGTGTTTGCCTTGGTGCGTGGTCAGCAAATCGTCGTGGTCGAGGAGGACACCAAACTCAGATATGGCGATAGCGTCTGGTATGCCATGCGCGGCAACCATGCCAGCAAGATCGCCAAGATTTTCAATGACACGACTTTAGACCGTAAAGCCATCGATGACTTTTATGGTGACTGGCTGCTATCACCCAGTGTCAAGCTTGGTGATTTGCCCTTTTTTACCGACATGGTGACCTCAGAGTCGCTGGCAGACACTCTCAAGTATAAAAAGCCAAAAAACACTGAGAGCATGTGGGAGCAGACGGTCGCTGAGTATGTCGCACAAAGCTTAGAGACCGCGCCTGTGTCGGGGGATACGGTAGAGATCGATGATGCGTGGTCATTGGTGATTAAGGAGGTCGATGACAAAGGCAAGCTCAGAACGATCGGCCTAAAACATGACGAGCCAGCAAAAGCGCTTTAGTCATTTGCCGGCTGTGATAGCAGACTCATCATATGCTGCAAAAAATCCGCGACATGCTTATGCAGGTTTTGCCGATATGCCCAGTGATGCTTGACCTCGTAGCTTGCCTCTTCGGGCAATAGTATTTTCATCATGCCCATCTCCTCATAGCGCTTGGCCAAATCATTGGGCAGATAGCCGACGTGATGACCTGCTAAGATAAGCTGCGCGGTCGCCTCCATATGGTAAGTGGTGGCGCTTAAAGTTTTTGGCCGGATATGATTGATACTCAAGTCGGTAATATAACCGCGTTTTATCCAAGGATGGTTTTGTTCCAACGCCTCAAAACTCAGGCCTTCTGACTCATAAAACAGCTGATGCTCACGCCCGCAGCAGACCACTTGTTTCTCAATAAAGGCCGGCTGAAAGGTCAGTAACGGCGGAAAACTGCCAAAATACCCCACGCCCAGATCACTCTCATTACTCAGCAGCTTATCTAGCATACTCTCAGGGCTTTGCACATCGATAGAAAAGTGTATCAATGGATTATGACGATAGCTGGCCGCCAAACACTGACGTAACGCTTCATAAAAAAACGTCGGCATCTGATCGATAAGGCATAGGCGAATATGGCCGCCGCGTACGGAGTCTAGTTGGCGAATATAATGCAGCTGATGCTGAAAGCTGGCCACCGCTTCGGTGAAGCTCAAACACGCCTCATAGACTGCCGCACCATCCTCGGTCAGCTTAAACCCTGCGCGCCCGCGATGACACAGCGTCATTCCCAAACGATCCTCTAAGTGCGTTAAGTGACCACTAATGACAGAAGGCGTCACGTTTAAGCGCGACTGCGCTGCGGTTACCCCTTGGCACTCTACAATGGCCATAAAGCTGCGCAAGGTTTTGATGTCTATTTTTATCAGCTCATCTAGCATATATACGCCTCTCCTATATCAAATTCTTGTGATAAAGCTTCTAATAATAAAGAATAAATCGAAGTTACTACGAAAAATCAGAAGTTTACTTCTGAATTTTACCATGGTCTGTGTTCGGATATTTCGGTATTGTCAAAGCATCTGACAAACTGTCTATGACACCAATCAAAACAAGGATGTGAGTGATGAAATTTAATCAACCATTAAGCGGCAACGATATGCCAAGATTTGGCGGTTTTGCCTCTATGATGCGCCTGCCGACGCAAGCAGACGCCAAAGGCTTGGACGCAGCCTTTGTAGGCGTGCCTTTGGACATCGGCGCATCAAACCGTAGCGGTGCCAGACTGGGCCCAAGACAGATTCGTGATGAGTCGCGTATGATTCGCCCTTATAACGTCGCCACGCGCGCCGCGCCCTTTGAGTCTTTGCAAGTCGCTGACATTGGCGACGTACCTATCAATACCTTTAACCTGCAAAAAAGCGTCGACATCATCGAAAAATTCTACACCGATAATATCGTCAGTCATGGCGCGATTCCATTAACACTGGGCGGTGATCATACCATTGCCCTGCCTATCCTACGTGCACTTGCCAAAAAACACGGCCCTGTCGGGATGGTGCATATCGATGCTCATGCTGATATCAATGATGAGATGTTTGGCGAAAAAATCGCCCATGGCACGCCGTTTCGCCGTGCTGTCGAAGAAAATCTAATCGATGGCAACCGCGTGGTGCAGATTGGCCTGCGCGGCACCGGCTATAGTGCTGAAGAGTTTGATTGGTCAACTCAGCAAGGCTTTCGCGTGGTGCCAGCCGAGGAGTGCTGGTACAAGTCGCTGACACCGCTCATGGCAGAAGTGCGTGAAAAGCTCGGCGATGGCCCTGTCTACTTGAGTTTCGATATCGATGGCATTGATCCTGCGTTTGCACCGGGTACGGGCACGGCTGAAATTGGCGGCTTAACCTCCACCCAAGGCATCGAGATTATTCGCGGTATGCGCGGCCTTGACGTAGTCGGTGGCGATTTGGTCGAAGTGTCACCGCCCTACGATCCGTTTGGTAACACCTCGGTACTCGCAGCAAACTTGCTGTTTGAGATGCTTTGTATCTTGCCAGGTGTGCGCTATGACGATAAGGTCAAAGCGTTATATTAATTGGCCTGTGTTGGGCAGGGTGCTACTGCAGGCCGATTAATATTTAGGCCGTAAATACTATTGAAATTTTTAGGATGATCGACTCATGACCCAAGTAATGCAAACGCCTTCTTTATCGCCAGACACCTCGTCTCTGACCTGTGGTGAGCTACTCGTGCAGTGGCTGGAGTATTATGGAGTGGAGACCGTGTTTGGTATCCCTGGCGTGCACACGGTCGAGCTATACCGTGGTCTGCCAAGCACCAATATCCGCCATGTGACGCCGCGTCACGAGCAAGGCGCAGGCTTTATGGCCGACGGCTATTACCGCGCGTCTGGCAAAGTCGGAGTGTGCTTTATCATCACCGGCCCTGGCATGACCAACATCATGACAGCAATGGCGCAAGCCTTAGCCGACTCGATCCCGATGCTAGTGATTTCTAGTGTCAATAAGGTCAAGGATACGGGTAGCGGTGAAGGGCACTTGCATGAGCTGCACGATCAGCAGGGCATGGTCAGCAAGGTTGCGCTTGCAAGCAAAACCATCTGGCAACCTGAATCCTTGCCTAAGGTCATCGCCGAAGCCTTTGCCATGTTTGATGGCGAGCGTCCGGGACCGGTGCATATTCAGCTACCTATCGATGTGATTACCGCTGATGCCAGTCATGTCGCCAAGCCGCCTAAAAATGATAAGAGTGTAGCAAGTTTGGCGCGACCGCAGATCACAAGACCGCTGCCTAATCCTGCGCAGCTTGATTTGATCATTGAGCAGCTAAAGAGCGCAAAAAATCCAGTGTTGCTTTACGGTGGCGGCTGCGTTGATGTCGATCACGATGCACAAAGGCTGGCAGAGCTTATCGATGCGCCGACGTTTTTGACCATCAATGCCAAAGGCTTGTTGCCACCTAGTCATCCGCTGAGCTTGGGGAGCAATCAGTCGTTAGAGGCGGGGCGCGCCGTCATTAGCGAGGCCGATGTGGTATTGGCGATCGGTACCGAGCTTGGTGAGACTGATTATGATGTGTTCTTTAATGGCGAGTTCCAAATCAATGGCACACTCATTCGTATTGACTGCGACGCTCAGCAATTGCAGCGGCCATTTCGTGCAGATATCGCGGTGTTGTCCGATGCACAAATGGCCATTAGCGGCCTATGCACAAGTTTAGAGGGGCATCAGCTAAATCATCAAGCCGCCGCACGCGTAACCGAAGCAAAGCAGGCGTTGATCAAAGCGATGACACCTGACTTTGCCGGTCAAAACGCCCTGCTTCAGCTGATTCGAGATGAGGTGGAGGATGTCATCTTCGTTGGCGATTCGACGCAGCCTGTCTATAGCGGCAACCTTGGCTTTGAGGCATTGGCGACCCGTAAGTGGTTTAACTCGTCGACGGGGTTTGGCACCTTGGGTTATGGCTTGCCTGCCGCCATTGGCGCCATGATTGGCTCAAGTGCGCCCGTTATTAGCCTTATCGGCGATGGCGGCATTCAGTTTACCATTGCCGAGCTTATCTGCGCCGCCGAGCTTGAACTGCCATTGATCGTCCTACTTTGGAACAATCAAGGATATGGTGAGATTCGCCGCTATATGGAGGAGGGCGGGCTGCCACTGATTGGGGTCAATATCAAAACACCAAAGTTTGAGCCATTGGCCGCAGGGTTTGGCGCAGGCTATCGCCGAATTACCGATAAGCAGCAGTTATTAGAGGCTTTGCAAACAGACATAAGTGGCAAGCAGCCAATGGTTTATGAGGTGGATGAAAGCGATGCGTTTTTGTCAAAAATGAGTCAAGACTTTACCTATTTTGGCTAATCATCTTTTGGCTAGTCATTTGCATGAATGAAAAATAACCAACAAAACCGTATCACGCTGTTTTTTCGCTGAAACGAGGGACCGGGCAGGCAGCAGAAAGGAAAGCTGGCGTCGTCGCCTATCAAGGAGGAATTAAATGACGAACTATATCGATAAGTCGCAGCAGCCGCTATTGGGCAATGATGCTGTCGAACCTACCACTCCACAAGGGGAGCGGTGGCGCGCCTCAATGTGGAAGTTTTTACTGTTTTCTGCGCTGGGTTTGGCGCTGTTTATCATCCCGTTTAAATGGGAGGGTAAGGTCACCATTTTATTGGGCGTGCTGACAGATACTCTGCAGGCCTCACTTGGGGACTACGTGGTGTATGCTGCACTGGCCATTGTGACTTTGTCTTTGGTTGGGGCGCTGGCAGTCAAGCTCGTTAGACCAGAGATTCATGCAGACTCCATGACGGCAAAGCTTTTTGATGTCGATTGGTTTTGGCTTGCCGCGCGGTTTTTTGGGGCGCTGTTTGCCTGGATGATTTATTTACAAGTCGGTCCTGAGTTTATTATCAATCGCAATACTGGCGGGGTGATTTTTGAAGACTTAATTCCCATTTTGATTCCTTTATTCTTCTTTGCCATTTTATCTCTACCCTTTCTCACTGACTTTGGTCTGATGGAGTTTTTGGGTACCTTGGCCAGCAAGGTGTTTGTGAAGTTGTTTAGATTGCCTGGGCGCTCTGCAGTCGATGCCATGTCTTCTTGGTTTGGCGCGGCCTCTATTGGCTTACTGGTGACTATGCAGGAGTACAATAAAAGCTACTATAGTCAGCGTGAAGCGGCGATTATCGCTACCACTTTTTCGGTGACATCCATTGCCTTTACCTATGTCGTTGCCAAAACCATTGGCGTCGATAATAACTTTATCTTCTTTTATCTGACCATCGCCTTGACAGGGTTTATCGCCGCTATCATTATGCCGCGCATACCGCCATTATCGCTAAAACCAGATACTTATCATTCTGGCAAAAGCATGCTGGATGAAGGCATTCCTGCGCAGTATTCTACTTACCAATGGGCGGTCAATCGTGCCGTCACGCGCGCGCACTCTATGCCAAGTTTGGGTAGCGTGTTTAAGCACAGCCTAAAGAATTTGTTTGATATCTATTTTGGTTTGATTCCGGTGATTTTCGCTATCGGTACCATTGGGCTTGGTTTAGCAGAGTACACCCCTGTGTTTGATTGGCTGTCTGCACCACTTGTGCCATTGCTTGAGTTGTTGCAAATTCCAGAGGCGACTAAAGCTGCGCCAGCGATGATTATGGGCTTTGCTGATATGTACTTGCCAGCCTTGGTCGGCAAAAGCATCGAGAGTGAGATGACACGCTTTATCGTCGGGGCGGCTTCTATTACCCAGATTGTTTATATGTCTGAGGTGGGCGCGCTGATATTAAAATCAAATATTAATCTGAACGTCTTAGAGCTGTTTATGATTTTTATCTTACGTACGCTGATCAGCTTGGTGGTTATCACCTCAGTGGCGCATCTATTGTATTAATCGTGATGGTAACCATCATTTGGCATTAAAAAAGCAGCGAACATTTAGCGTAAAGATAGTTTTATCAATAATATAAGGCAACCGAGTATCATGGAAACGACCAATTCTTTATCTTTAACAAGAGCCACCGCTCAGCAAAGCATAAAAAATGATTTAAGGTTAAACGCGGCTTATATCGATGGTGATTGGGTCACGGTTGAAGCCTCTGAGTCAGTAAGTGATCATGCTTTGTATGACCCAAATACCGGCGAGGTCATCGCAACGACTCGTTTGTGTCATAGCGCACAAGTAGAGATGGCTGTCACGGCCGCCGCTCGCGCTTATCCGTCTTGGTCACAAACCAGCGTGGGCACACGAGCGCGCTATTTACAGGCGATTGCCGATACGATGGAGCAGCAGTTTGATAAGCTGGTTGCACTGTCGGTATTGAATAACGGCAAGCCGATTGCAGAGGCGACGATAGATGTCGGAGATGCCATCACCTGTTATCGCTATTATGCCAATCTTACCATCGAGCAGGAAACATGGTCTAAGGTCAGCACCGACGAGACGGGCATACGCTTATTGAAAACTTACGAGCCTGTTGGTATCTGCGCCCTTATTGTGCCTTGGAATTTTCCGATGGTGACTACCGCCTGGAAGCTAGCACCCGCGCTGGCAGCAGGATGTACCGTTATTCTCAAACCGTCAGAGGTGACACTATTGCCAGAGCTGATGCTGGGTAATATATTGTCCGCTATACAGCTGCCAAAAGGCGTGGTCAATATCCTCCCTGGCGCGGCAGAGGTGGGCGCTGCGATGACCAGTCATCCGCTGATTGATAAAGTCTCCTTTACCGGTAGTAATAGCGTTGGCGAAAAAGTGATGCGCCAAGCTGCAGAAGGTATCAAAGACATCAGCCTAGAGCTGGGCGGTAAGTCCGCTATCGTGGTATGTGCAGATGCTGATATCGACTATGCCTGCGACGTGATCATAGGCGGTATCTTTACCAATGCTGGGCAGATTTGTTCAGCGACCTCAAGGCTGCTTGTCCACCAAGACATTGCCGAGTCATTATTTGCAGTATTAAAAACAAAAACAGAAACTCTGAAAATAGGCGATGGTTTTGCGGCGGACACGCAAATGGGGCCATTGGTCAGTGCTCAGCAGCTGGCGCAGGTCAAAAAATATATCGATATTGCAACTGAAGAAAACCTGCACTGCCTAACGGGTGGCACCCTCTTAGCGCGTCAAGGCTATTTTGCTGCGCCGACCATTTATACCGAGGTACCAGCGACCAGTCGCTTGTGGACAGAGGAGGTGTTTGGGCCTGTGTTGGTGAGTGCGACCTTTGCAGATAACGCGCAGGCGATTGCGTTTGCCAATGATAGTAAATATGCCTTGGCTGCGAGTATTGTCAGCGCTGATGAGCATGCAGCGTTAGAGATGGCACGGCACATTCGAGCCGGTCATATTTGGGTCAATGAGCAGCAAATCGTTGTGCCCGAAGCGGGCTGGGGCGGGTTTAAACAAAGTGGTATCGGCCGAGAATTAGGGACTGATGGCTTATCTGCTTATCAAAAGAGTAAGCATGTTTTGCTACCGTCTTAATTGCCGTTTTGATGACTGTTTTTATGAATGCTCTTATGTCTCTGTCAAAAAACCCCCTGTATAGAACGCCTATATAGGGGGTTTTGGTTAATGCGTAGCCAGTAGCAATTGAATAACTGCGACCTACCACATCAAGTCATCTGGAATCACGTAAGCGGCATAAGGATCGTCTTCTGCCAACGCGTCTTCGGCAGTATCGTTTGATACCACCATAAAGCCTGTCATCTTAGCATCTATACGGTCAGCTAGTGGGCGTGGTATCAGGGCATAGCTGTCCTCTAGGCGTGCTATGACCACATGGCCTGCGACGATTTGATCATAGAGCTTTTGGGTGATATAAATCTTTTTGATTTTTGTATCATCCACAAACTGATAAGTAATCTCACCTTGTGTATCAGTGAGCTGATGCTGCTTAATCATCTGAATGATATTGGCTTTTCGTGTTTTTTCTTCTAACGCTCGTTGTTTTTCTTGATTGAGCTTTTGGTCTTTTTTCAGCTTTTTTGCTTGAGCTTCTGCCAGCGCCTTTTTGGCTGCTGCGCTGTCTGAGTCGCCAGTACGTTTGGCATGCTCTGCTTGTTTGCTGATTTTTTTGGCCTTTTTGCTATCGACCAAACCAGCTTTTAATAATTGAGCCTGAAGGGCGTTTTTTGCCATAATTCACTCACCTAAATCCACTCATTGAAACCGCGATATGTCACTTACAACATCCAAGCCCTGTATTGTAGCAAAATTTGCTAAGAGATGGGGTGTGAGTCTGTCAGACATCGCTGGATGATATAGGCCAAATTGGGTATCATCAAGGCAGTGGCTGAGGTTTTAGCATCTGGCCATATTAAACGAGCTATATAGCTATAAATAGCGGTATCGGGGTAAATAACGATGATTAAGGACAGATTATGACAACATCGCAGCACATTTTGGCTTGTATCGATGGCTCGGCCGTGACCGCATCCGTCTGTGATTATGCCGCATGGTACGCCAATCGAGTAAACTTACCCGTTGGTCTGCTGCATGTCAGCGATGTGCCAGCGTCGTTTAGACGTGATCTGTCAGGGGCGATAGGGATTAATAGCCGTGAGTTTTTGTTAGAGGAGCTGGCGCAGTTAGACGAGCAAAGAGCTAAGGTGGTCAATAGCTATAGCAATGCGCTGGTGCAGGATGCCAAAAGCCATATTCGTAATAAGTTTGGTGATCTTGAGGTGCTTATTTATCAAAGACGAGGCAAGTTACTGCCAGCCATTGAGCATTTTGCCACAGCAAACCGCGCCATCGTGATGGGTCGCCGCGGAGAAGATCACAAATATAGCCGCATCAATATTGGTAGTCAGATAGAGACGGTCGCCCGTGCCTCTGATATTCCCGTGGTGATTTGCTCAGAGACGTTTAAAGAGCCGCGCTCGTATATGATTGCGTTTGATGGTAGCAAGACTGCCATAAAGGCGGTACAAATGGTGGCTAAAAGCCCTATGTTAAAAGGTCTCGATAGCCATGTCGTGATGATTGGCAATCATAATGATGCCGCCAAACAAAGCCTAAGCGCGGCCGCTGCCCAATTACAAGAGGCGGGTTTTAGCGTAAAGGCGCATCATTTATCGGCCTCCGATGCGGTCGATGGTCTATTAAAGTTTCAATTAGACAATGACATCGATATGATGGTGGTGGGCGCATACGGGCATTCAAAACTACAGCAGTTGTTTTTGGGCAGCACCACCACAGAGATTATCGCCAGCACGTTGTCGCCTGTGGTTTTGCTACGTTAGCCGTTTGTTTTTTTGGGATAATACGCAGTTTTTGGACAGTATACTATGTTGATTAATGCAGATTTTACTCGCGTCGCCACCTCACTACCCAAGCAGCAGCAATGGGTAAAATCACCGCAAAAGGGGATAGAGCGCATCATGCTCGATCGTGTGGGTGCAGAAAAAGCTCGTGCCACCAGCTTTGTGCGTTATGCTCCTCAGTCTGACTTTCCGCATCACCGCCATCCGGGCGGTGAGGAGATATTTGTGCTGGCAGGGACGTTTTCTGCCGATGACAAACATTATCCAGCAGGCTGGTATTTACGGAATCCGCCAGCCTCAGGTCATAGGCCTTGTCAAGGCTCGCGCAGTGTCTGCCAGCTGTTTGCTAGTGACTATGAGCACGTCAGCTTGCAGCGCTTGGACGCAGGTGAGCTGCTATTTACTGAGGCCATCAGCGGCGGTGCCGAAATCATGGTGCTGGCAGGCGAGTTGTACGCTGACGGTGAGACTTTTTCGCGCTATAGCTGGATACGCCTGCCGACCGAAACGCCATTAGAGATGGTATCTGGCCCTAGCGGCGCGACCGTCTATATCAAGACGGGGCATCTGGCGCAGGTCATTGGCGTGCGCTAGTCAACTAAAAAGTAGTTGTAGATTGAGAGACGCTTAATGACTATATTTAATAACAATTATACATAGCTATTGATGTATACATGCTAAAAACTGATATTAAACAGGCTTCCGTCATGGAGGCCTTTTTAATAGCTATTCTTTGATTGATTTCTCAGATAGGCTTTAGTAAGGTTTGAGACATAAAACCAAACGATTGATCAATATCATTCAATGCTAATGCCTAAAACCTTATATGACAAATTTCTTAGATAAAAAAAAGTACAGTTTTACTTTCGCACGATGTCGTCAGGCTATGCTACTAATGATAGGTGCTTGGGTTTCTGTCAGCTCCTATGCGGTAGTGACAGACTTACAGATCAATAGTCTGATCAAACAGTCTATTGAAACGCATCCTTTGGTAGGCTCAGCCCGGGCGCAACAGGAGGCAACCACAGAAGGTATCAATGCCGCTAAGCTAAACTTGTTGCCGACGCCCAGCATCTCTTCAGGTTATGACCTTGATAATGAATTTGTGTCACAAGTCACCATACGTCAACCGCTATGGACGGCCGGTAAGCTGACAGCGGATGTCAATCAAGCCATATTCGATGACAAAGCTGCCGTAGAGCACATCTACGAGCAACAAAACTTGGTTGCCAAAACAACCATCGAGGCATGGCAAGGATACATTCAGGCCATCGCTCAGCAGCGTATTCATGCTGATGCCTTAGAGCAGCTGCATGAGTTTGAGGCGATGATGCAGCGCCGCGTGAAGCAAGGGGTTTCAGCGCGTATCGAGCTTGATTTGGTAACCAATCGCATTTTGCAAGAGCAGCACGCTTATCAAGCTGCTATTGAGCAGCAGCGTATAGCCGTGGCCAGACTTGAGCAAATCATCGGTGAGCCTTTGTCTCGCAGTAGTGCTATGAGCCTACCTGAGATCAAAATTTTGGTGGATCAAGCAAAACAACAGTCTGCCAGTTTTGAGCGTATGGCGTTTGACCAATCCAGCTTTTATAACCCTACTGTTGTAAAAGAGCACTTTCAGATTGAGTCTGCCAAACAAGGCGTCGAAGCCCAACAAGCGGCACGATATCCCACAGTATATGCGCAATACGAACACGCTTACTATCACGACGACCACACAGATACAGGCAAGTTTTCTTTGGGATTAAACTATGCTCCAGGTGCTGGGTTCTCTAACTTGGCACTCGCGCGCGCGTCTCAAGCGCAAGTCAATAGCTTGGTTCAAAACCAAGAAGCGGCGCGCCGTCGAGTGATAGAAGATATACAGGTGCAGTACCAGCAGTTTGTCAGTGCCAAAGACCGAGAAACCTCACTGGTCGCGGCGGCGGCGGGCGCGCAAATCGTGGTCAGCTCGTATCGCAGACAGTTTATCGCTGGTCGTAAATCATGGCTAGAGGTGCTAAATGCTGTACGTGAACACAATGATTATCAAGTACAGCTGGTGCAAACTCGAGCCAGCTTATTAGGAGCCTTTTATAAGTTACAAATTGATTTTGGCGTGATGCCGTGGCAAAAATTTGCCGCCAACCGAGCGCCTGTCAACTTATTTAAACCATTAGATAGCGTCAACAACTGGATGGGTAAAAAAAGTAAAAACGCAGATAGCAAAGCGCTCGGTTATCAAGCACAAGGACCAGAGGACTATATCAATATCAGATTGCCCGCGAGCGCTGAGGATGATCTCAACAACGGCCAGTATATTATGCTAGAAGAGGATTACCTTATCACGCCCTAAAAGGATTTAGATAAAGGTATCTCTTAACGATAAGATAAGTGATTAATATGAGCACAAATTCGCAAGTGACATCCTCCCAATCTGTAATGCCAAATCAAGCCGCCCCAAGCCCTGTGCAGAGTGAGTTGACTAAAACACTGATAGATGCGGTGAGACATCTACTGGGTCAGCAAGGCTATCCGGTCGATAATATACGTCTGCATGATGTCATTGAGCGTCATCAGGAGCTGTTTGATAGGCAAGGTAAAAGTCTTCATGAGTTAAGTGGTGTGTTGGCGATATTTGATGATATTGGCGTCAAAGATATTCCTGAGGTGTTGCAAGAGCCAGATGCTGCTTTTTTGCCTTTGCTTGCTTATCGACCAGATATGGGCTGGGGGGTGGTCGATGGCCAAACCCCACAAAAAAACTGGCGGTTTAGACAAGAGGATGCCAGCACCCCGACGCGCACTGAACAGTTAGCGCTTGTCTTACGTGTCCGTCTAAAAGAGGATCATATCAAGCAGCGGACGGCCTCATTTTCTGATTTATTAAAATCAGATCTCAGTAATTACAAAGGCGTGTTATTTGAAGCCGTGATTGCCACCTTTCTCATAAATATGTTGGCACTGGCAGTGTCTTTATTTTCTATGCAGGTTTATGACCGAGTTATCCCGACCCGTAGCGAATACACACTTATTATTTTAGCGAGCGGCGTCATGTTGGTGATTTTATTCGAAGCCTTTATGAAGTTTTCGCGCTCAAAAATCATGGACAAAGTCGTGGTTGGTCTTGATCAGTATTTATCACGCGAAGTGTTTCAGCGTTTGTTAAAGGTACGCATCGATCAGATGCCAGGTTCGGTCGGCTCTATGGCCGCTCAGCTACGTGGATATGAGCAAGTGCGTGGTTTTTTTACGGCCAGTACGCTGTTTGGTTTGGTCGATATACCCATGACTATTATATTTATCAGCTTGGTGGCTTTTATTGGCTCACCACTGGTCGCGGCCGTCCCAGTCGTGGCTGCACTAGTCGCGATCGTGATGGGGCTGTTTGCCCGTAAACGCATCGATATCATTGCAGCAGAAGGTGCGACCGCCTCTTATTATAAAACAGGTCTTTTGGTAGAAGCCGTTGAGGGGGTGGAGACGATAAAAGCGGGGGCGGGCAGTTGGAAGTTCTTGTCTCGTTGGCTTGATGTGATGAATATCACCGTCAAAAACGACTTGGATATGAAACATACCAATGACAACTTAACTTACTTTACTCAAATGCTGCAGCAAGTGAGCTATGTGGGTATTGTGATAGTGGGCTCTTTTGTCGTGATGCAAGGTGATATGACCATGGGTGGCCTGATTGCTTGCTCTATTTTGGGTGGCCGAGTGTTGGCTCCAGTAATGGCTATACCCAACCTACTGGTACAGTATTCTCATGCCAAAGCCGCCAAACTCAATATCGAAACGCTGTTTTCGCTTGAGCAAGACAATCAAGGAGTCGCTTATCCCTTATCACCGACTCGTATCAATGGCAACTACCAGTGTGATGGTTTGGTGTTTAATTACCAAGGCAATGACAGATCAGCGCTTGCGATTGATAAGCTAAGCATCAAACCAGGAGAGCGCATTGCGATCTTGGGGCCCATTGGTTCAGGGAAGTCGACCTTGCTAAAAGTACTCGCGGGCTTGTATGCACCGACCAAAGGCCGAGTACTGTTGGATGGTCTAGATATCCATCAAATCAGTCGTGAGACGTTAAGTGAGCGCGTGGGGTATTTGCAGCAAGACCACAGGCTGTTTCAAGGCACGCTAAGAGAAAACCTACTGATTGGTATGGCAGCGCCCAATGATGATGTCCTACAAGACGCCCTAAATAAAACAGGGCTTATCAATCTTGTATCTAGCCACTCAAGCGGCCTTGATTTGCCCATTAGTGAAGGCGGTAAAGGCTTATCAGGCGGGCAAAAGCAATTGGTTGCCTTCACTCGCTTATTACTAACAAAGCCGGATGTGTTTTTATTAGATGAACCCACCGCCTCCATGGACAATCGCCAAGAGCAGCGCTGTTTACAAGTGCTAAAGCAGGAGCTGACAAAAGGCCAGACCTTTATCGTCTCTACGCATAAAACCGCTCTTTTAGACTTAGTCGATAGATTGATTATCATGGACAATCAACGCATAGTGATAGACGGACCAAAACAAGCAGTGCTTGATAGCTTAAAAAGAAACGAACAAGCTCAACATCAAAACACCATCAAAAAAAGAGGAAAAACGACCGATCAGATCAATAAAGACTCACCAGACAATTAAGGTAAGCAGGCATGTCAGAGTATAAATACACACCCACCACCCCCAATGTAAATCGCTCAAGGTTAAGTATTTGGATTGCCTTAATTGGGATAATTGTCTTAATCATATGGGCATCATACGCCAAAATAGACCAAGTAACTCGTGCCAAAGCTACCGTTATCGCAAGCGCTCGTACACAAGAAATTCAAGCCTCAGAGGGTGGGGTGCTAACTCGGCTTGCTGTGGCAGAAGGGCAAGAAGTCAAAAAAGGTCAGTTGCTTGTCGTGTTAGAAGAGGAGCGAGCCAAGGCCGCGGTCGATAACTCCGCGTCTAAAATAGCAGCATTACAAGCAAAGCTGGCGCGACTAAATGCTGAGATATTCGAAAAACCTTTAGTTTTCCCAAAGGCATTACAAAGCTACCCTGAATACGTACAAAACCAAAAAGCGCTTTATGATCGACGCCGCCGGGCGATCAATGAAGACGTCTCTTCTCTTGAAAAAATGCTGGTGTTGGCGCGGCAGGAGCTGAGCATGAATGAGCCTTTATTAGAGTATGGGGATGTCAGTCAGGCAGATGTGATCAAGCTGAGCCGTCAAGTGGCTGATATCGAAGCGCAAATCAACAATAAGCGCAATAAATACTTTGAGGAAGCGCAAGCTGAAATGACCAAAGCCCAAGAAGAGCTTGATACGGAGCTTGAGCAGCTACGAGATCGCTCACAAGTACTAGAAGAAAAACGTCTGATGGCACCGACAGAAGGCAAGGTCAAAAACATCAATGTGACCACTATCGGCGGTGTGGTGAAGCCAGGCGAGATCATTATGCAGATTTTGCCGACCAGTAGTGATCTAATCATTGATGCAAAAGTGAGCCCTGCCGATATTGCGTATGTCAAAGAAGGCCAATACGCGACCGTAAAGCTCGATGCTTATGATTATTCTATTTTTGGCGCAATGAAAGGGACGGTGAATTATATTAGTCCAGATACGCTTATTGAAAAAACGCCTAAGGGCGAAGAGCCTTATTATCGAGTATTAATTGTCATCAATGGTGCCGAGTTTGCAGGCAGGGGCGATGAGATTGTCATCAAACCTGGTATGACAGCGTCAGTTGATATCAAGGCTATGGAACGCACTGTCTTGTCTTACTTGACCAAGCCTATCACCAAAACCTTGTCAGAGGGCTTAGGCGAGCGATGATAAGACACATTAACTGATGCCAGTGTTACCTCTCTTTTATCCTGACGTATTTATAGTCTGTTCTAAATAAAACAGATACAGAGTGAACCGCCCCGACTTTATCGGAGGGTAATTTACTTGAGTCAGGCAGCAATGCCTGACAGGATTAAACTATCATAATACCGCTTTTCAAACTCAAAGGGTGACACATATCCAATCGTGCTATGCAATCGTATTTTATTGAACCAATCTACCCATTCAAGGGTT